>JALOMY010000031.1 GCA_025455225.1 Cyclobacteriaceae bacterium
GCAAGCTGGGTTTCCAGGCTATCGATGTAATGTCTGGACTGACCATGCGATTGGGTAAAGAAAAGGCACCCCTGTAAAAGGAGAATCAGAAAAAAAGAAACTTTAAAATGAGATTTAATCGCCAACGTGAACATTATTAGTAGCCTTAATAACCAAGGCAAAAGTTTAGTAAACGAAAATTGCCATTAAATCCTGATTAATTTTAGTAAAAATGACATAAAACAGTACATCGAATTTAATTCCAAAGTGGATAGCGCTCCAGGTGTACGGCTTCACGGAAGAAGATTTGGGTGGAAGCCTCAAAAGAATCGGTATAATCGGATACGAGGAAATGATGGCGTGAGGGGCCTGTTGTCTTAAGAAGGTTATTGTCTGTTAAGTAGCTTTTTAACGCTTCTGCTACAATACTGGAGGAATCCAGGATGGGTAACCGATCA
The DNA here is from genome assembly GCA_025455225.1 of Cyclobacteriaceae bacterium. GTDB lineage: Bacteria > Bacteroidota > Bacteroidia > Cytophagales > Cyclobacteriaceae > UBA2336. The sequence continues at coordinate 438 of JALOMY010000031.1, forward strand.
TTATAATATTGACTAATTTCCTTTTTTATTAGGGGATAGTGGGTACAGGCCAGAATCAAAGCTTCAATATTCTGAAGTTCCGGATCGGATAAATACTGGGCAATAATTTCATGACTGATCTGGTTATCGAAAAAACCTTCTTCGATCATGGGTGCCAAAAGAGGGGTGGCAAGCGATTGCAGTACAATTCCTTTATTGGCTTCAATGAATTTTCTGCTGTAAACTCCAGAACTAACAGTTCGTTTTGTTCCGATCAGCCCAATACGTTTGTTTTCATAATGCTCAGAAACCCATTCAACCATCGGGTCAATAACATTGATAATTTTAATATACCGAACATATTCCTTTAATAATTCATAGGCAGCGGAGCTGGCTGAGTTGCAGGCAATCACAATAACCTTACAACCTTTTTTCAGCAATACATCAGCAATCTTTACAGAGTATGCCTGAATGGCAGCTTCCGATTTATCACCATAGGGAAGGTGCGCAGTATCTCCAAAGTAAATCAGGCTCTCGTTAGGAAGAATCTGACGAATGGAATTGGCAACGGTTAATCCTCCAATGCCACTATCAAAAATACCTACGGGTTGGTCTGCAACTGGCTTCATAAAAAAACTGCGGCAAATATAAAGTTGCCGCAGTTCTTATTTTTGATTCCTTAAAATTACTTAAGCATTCGTAGATAATTTGGCCAACACTTGTTCCCGCGCTTCGCGATGGCTGCAATAGGAACAAGTAAAGTGTTTAATAAACAGGCCGGTTTCATCCATGGTTGGTGCTTTTTCTAATTCTTCCCGGGTGATCTTAAATGTATAATAACCACATTCCGGGCATTCCTCGGCATGCTGGTAAGCCAGGTACTTTTCAATTTTCTTGAATCCTGTTTTTTCATCGATCCACACATCGTAATCCACAGCATGAAACATTTCTTCTTCAATCATGCTCTGTTCCATATGGGCATCTTCTTCTTCTTCGCTGAGTTTGCGCATCGAATTTCCTGCCGGTGACGTGCGGGGTTTGTTTCTTAATTTATGCAGGCGTTTTTCAACGAACCGCGGATAGTATATCCGCACCATACTGAAAAATATGAAATAACCGATTACGGCAAAACTCACAGTAATAAAGAGGCGTACGTAAAACCAGATCATACCACTATCATGAATGATTTCACTGGCAAAAGTATTGGCGAATAAAAATCCAGCAATAATGAAAGCGATTACGGCATACCAGAAAAATCGGATTTCATTCAAGTTTACATAATCGTATTTCTCCTTGTAATCCTTGATCATGAGAATTCGGAATTCATGGTAAAGAAGAACTAGAATACCAATACCAACGAAAATCAACGAACCCTGAAACATGAATTTATTCCAGGAATCGAGGAATGCATGTGGAACTTCCATAGAAAAACAGGTTTAGGTCAAAGATAAAATTAACAATATTTTTTATCTGCCACACATGAAATTGCGCTGATTCAGCAGAAAAATTGTCCAGAAAGCAGAATTAGAATACTTTTAACAAAATTTTAAACTATGGCTTACAACTTACTTAAAGGAAAACGCGGTATCATTTTTGGCGCTCTGGATGAAAACTCAATTGCCTGGAAAACAGCGTTAAAGGTAAAGCAAGAGGGTGGGTCTTTTACGTTAACTAACGCCCCCATAGCCATGCGCATGGGTAAGATCAATGAACTGGCTAAAATGTGCAGTGCTGAGGTTATTCCGGCCGATGCTACTTCCGAGCAGGATCTTACCAACCTTTTCACCAAGTCTATGGAGGTTCTCGGGGGAAAGCTTGATTTCGTTCTGCATTCCATCGGCATGAGTCCTAACGTGCGTAAGGATAAGGCCTATGGCGATCTTAATTACGACTGGTTCCTGAAGACTTTGGATATTTCGGGATTATCCTTTCATAAAGTGATGCAAACGGCTGAGAAGTCAGATGCCATGAATGAATGGGGTTCCATTGTTGCGCTTTCCTACATTGCTGCACAGCGTACCTTTCCGGATTATTCCGATATGGCTCAAGCCAAATCTTTGTTAGAATCCATCGCCCGCAGCTATGGATACCGATTCGGTAAATTGAAAAAAGTACGTGTCAATACCATTTCTCAATCACCAACCAAGACAACAGCGGGGACCGGAATATCCGGATTTGATGTTTTCTTTGATTATGCCCAAATGATGTCTCCGTTAGGTAATGCAAGTGCAGAAGATTGTGCGAACTATATCGTATTAATGTTCTCTGATTATAGCCGCATGGTTACCATGCAAAACCTGATGCACGATGGAGGCTTTTCATCTACGGGAATCACCGAAGACTTAATTGAAAAATTATCTAAGTAAGCTGGCGTACAACTGGTAAACTTTCGTGTCCGGTTTTTAATAAAATGCTTGCGTTTCCTCCGTGTAAAATCAACCTGGGACTTCATATAATCGCCCGCAGACCGGATGGTTACCATGAACTGGAAACCTGTTTTTATCCGGTTCCATGGACGGATGTGCTGGAAATTATTTCAGCTCGTGAATTCAATTTTGCCACAACGGGGATGGTTATTCAGGGTGAAGCCGAGGATAACTTATGCGTGAAAGCCTTTCGCCTGATGCAGAAGGAGCATGGCATTGGTAATGTCAGTATGCATCTTCATAAAATCATTCCTTCGGGTGCAGGATTGGGTGGAGGTTCATCCGATGCTGCTGTTACCCTGGTAATGCTTAATTCCCTGTTCAGTTTAAATCTTTCAACCGACCAATTACGGAACTATGCTTCGCGGCTTGGAAGCGATTGTGCATTTTTTGTAGATCCGAAGCCTATGATTGGCTCCGGTAGGGGAGAGGTCTTAACACCCATGGAATTTACATTGAAGGGTAAGTATATCATTTTGATTAAACCGCCAATCCATGTTTCAACGGCTGAAGCATATTCTAATGTTACACCTCAGCACCCGCAAGAATCGCTTACCAGTATATTGACTGGAGCTATATCAACCTGGCAAACCAGGTTGGTTAATGATTTTGAGCCATCCGTTTTTAAAAAGTATCCCGTAGTTCAGAACATTAAATCCAGGCTTTATGAGCAGGGTGCGTTTTATGCCAGCATGAGCGGATCAGGTTCTTCTGTTTTTGGTCTGTTTCATCATGAAGTGGACCTGAAAGATCATTTTAAAGACATGCAGTATTGGGCAGGTTGGCTCACTGCATAAAAGCAGATTTATCGAACCTTCGTTTTAATGCCGGGTAGAATGCAACCGCACCGATGATGATTAGGGTGCCGATATAGAAGTTCCATCCCATTTTCTCTTTGTCACCAAAAATCACTAAAGCCATCAATATTCCATACACAGGTTCGAGATTCAAGGTGAGTTGTATGAAAAATACACTTAATCGCTTCATCAATTTAACAGCAGTAGAGAAGGCGTACACCGTACATACCCAGGCAAGTATTGCAAGGAATAGCCAGTCCATTTCATTTGGTATCAGGTTCAATGTTTCATTTTCAGCCAGCGTCATTTGATAAACCGGCAGGAATATGGCAGTACCCAGAAATGCTCCGGTCATTTCATAAAATGTAATGGTATAGGCATTAATGCGTCTTACCATTTTTGCATTTAACACTGAAAAAAGTGCAGCGCTAAACCCGGCTGCAATACCCAGGATGAGCCCCAGCTTGTACTGGAAGTCAAACGAAAATATCACATAGAGCCCTGTGATGACAACCAGGCCGAGTACCAGTTCAAATTTTTTAATCCGGGTTCGATTCATTACCGGTTCTAGAAGTGCTGCCCATAATGAGTTTGTTGCGAAACCCACCAGGCTTACCGATGCATTGGAAACACGGCCGGATCCAAAAAACATCAGCCAGTGAAAACTGACGATAAGCCCGATTAAAAGAAGTTTAATAAAATCGGAGGAGGAAACTATGAAGACTCCGTTTGTCCATACTATAACTACACCCATACCGAAGGCTGCCAGCAAGGTTCGGTAGAAGACCATTTCCACGGAGGGAATTGAAATTAAAAGACCCAGTATAGCGGTAAAGCCCCAGAGAAAAACAATAAAGTGCAGCTTAACATAATCGGCAGGAGTAGCCATTATCGCGGAACGTATTTGTACATGAACAACGACAGTATGGCAAATACGATTGAAGGAATCCATACTGATATCTGCGGAGGCATAGAACCTGCTTCAGCAAACGTGCGGAACATCATGAAGAACAGAATGAATATAAACGACAGCAAGAAACCGAGTGCAATCTGAAATCCGGTGCCGCCCCGGCTTTTCCTCGAGGAGACAATTACCCCCATGAAGGTCAGGATGAATATGGAAAACGGAGAAGCATACCGGGTATACTTTTCAACTGCATAAACCTCGATGCCGGCCGATCCACGCGAACGCAATGTTTGGATGTAATCATCGAGTTCTGAAATAGTAAGGCCATCGTATTTCCGATAGTCATTTTTAAATTCTTTCGGATGAATAATCAGCGTGGTGTCAAGTGCGAGTCCGGATGTTATTTGTTCCGTTATTTTTGCTGAATCCTGACTAACCATCTCAAAAACCTTATCGATTTTTTTCAACTTCCAGTCACGAAGTGTCCATTTCGATTTGGCAGTATCCCACTCGATACGGTTGGCGGTGAGTTTCTCTATAAGCCTGTTGTTTTCGAAATGCTCCAGGGTAAACTGGTATCCTTTATCGGTGAGGTTATTATAACTCTGTATATAAATAAACGTGTTCGGGGCAATTTGTAAATGGATGTTTCGGAGATTCGGATTTCCCGCTTTATTCAGGTAATCCATTTCAAAAGCCAGGCGGGTTTTGTTGGAATTGGGGATTACCCACCCGTTCAGGTAGAAACTAACTGATGCGATCAGAAATGCCCCTGTAAAATAAGGAGCCAGTAATCGTCTGAAACTCACTCCGCTGCTTAATATGGCAATGATTTCCGTTCGACCTGCCAAACGCGCAGTTACGTATACGGTAGCGATGAACACAGTGATTGGCGTAACCAAACCTGCAATCCATGGAAGGAAATCGGCATAGTATCCTAAAACCTGCATCACCGATAAATTGGCTTTGGCATATTTATCAGCTTTTTCGGTTACATCAATAACCGAAATTACGGCAAGCAGAATCAGCACCACGAAAATGAAGGTGCTGAGAAACTGTTTCAATATATACCGATCCAGCAGTTTCAATGTTGGATAATTTTAAATACGTGCAGCAATCTTCTTTACCATACCATCTTTCCACGCCCTGAAAGTTCCTTCAACAATTTTTTCACGAGCCTCCCTAACCAGCCAAAGGTAAAAAGTTAAGTTATGTACGGAAGCAATTTGTGCGCCTAAAATCTCTTTATTGATAATGAGATGACGAAGGTATGCCTTGGAATAGAATGTACTTACATATCCACCCAGTGTTTCGTCAATCGGAGAGAAATCGGATTTCCATTTTTCATTCCGGATGTTGATAATACCCTGAGTAGTAAACAGCATGCCGTTACGGGCATTACGGGTAGGCATAACACAATCGAACATGTCAATTCCCAATGCGATACATTCGAGAATATTTTCCGGTGTGCCCACCCCCATCAGGTAACGGGGTTTATCGGCAGGAAGAATGTTGCAAACCAGGCTGGTCATAGCATACATTTCTTCATGGGGTTCGCCTACTGATAATCCGCCAATGGCATTTCCATACAGGTTTTGTTCTGAAACAAAACACGCGGATTGCTCCCTCAAATCCGGATAGGTGCTCCCCTGAACAATGGGAAACAAGGCTTGTTCATATCCATAGCGAGGTTGCGTATTCTTCAACCGCGTTATGCAACGTTTAAGCCAACGGTGGGTTAATTCCATGGAATCTTTTGCATAGACATAATTGCATGGATAAGGTGTACATTCATCAAACGCCATTATAATATCAGCGCCTATTGAGCGTTGAATGTCCATGACATTTTCAGGTGAGAAAAAATGCCTTGAACCGTCAATATGCGATTTAAACGTTACCCCATCTTCATTAATCTTGCGGTTCTCTGATAAAGAGTATACCTGGTACCCGCCACTATCGGTAAGAACAGGCTTGGCCCATCCATTAAATCGATGCAGTCCGCCTGCAGCTTCGAGTATGTCGGTACCGGGCCTTAGATATAAGTGATACGTATTGCCAAGAATGATTTCTGCGTGAATATCCTGCTCGAGTTCGCGTTGATGAACCGCTTTTACAGAACCGGCTGTTCCAACCGGCATGAAGATCGGGGTGTGTATATCACCATGTGGCGTATGAAGGATTCCTGCACGCGCTGACGATTGATGATCTTTAGCCGTTAATGTAAATTTCATGTGATAGCCGGAAAAGCTGCGCAAAAATACCGTAAGGCCTTCAGAATTCCTTCTTCCATTAATTTTCGATTATATCTTTTTATTTGTCTTTTCACCTTACTGGTACGCTTTATATTTGCAGCACAACATTAAACACTTTCTTTTGTCCCCTTTACTGATTGTATTTCTCATTGTTGTTAGTATCCAGATTCTTTACTTCTGTTTATTCATTCTGACGCTGCGAAAAAGAAGGCCTGCACCCTCCGGGGAAATTATTCAACCGGTGTCGGTGATTGTCTGCGCGCATAATGAAGTGGAGAACCTGAGGGAATTAATCCCACTTTTACTTAACCAGGACCATCCTCAATTCGAAGTAATTATTGTGAACGACCGGTCCAGTGATGGCACCTATGATTACCTGTTGCAGGCATCAGCCGGGAACGACCGTTTAAAGGTGATTACCGTTGATCATCTTCCGGACCGGATGCATGGAAAGAAGTATGGCATAACACTCGGAATAAAAAAAGCACAACATGAAATCGTGTTGCTAACCGATGCCGATTGCAGGCCGGCCACCAGGCAATGGATTCGAACCATGAGTCAGCAGGTTCGACCGGAGACTGATTTTGTACTGGGCTATTCACCTTATGAGAAACGGAGCGGCCTGTTGAATTTATTTATTCGTTTTGAGACCCTATTAACAGGCATTCAGTATATCTCGTTCGCATTACTGGGTTTACCGTATATGGGAGTTGGTCGTAACTTGGCTTATCGAAAATCGCTCTTTTTGAAAGTAAAGGGTTATACCGATACCATGTCGATTACCGGTGGGGATGACGATTTGTTTGTGAATAAACATGCCTTAGGTAAAAATACAGTGGTGTGTGTCAATCCGGATGCACTTGTTTATTCAATACCCAAATCAACGCTGCGTGAATATTACGGACAGAAGGTGCGTCACCTTTCAGCAGGTAAGTATTATAAGACCAGACATAAAGTTTTGCTCGGCTTATTCAGTTTTTCCTACCTGGTAACCTGGATTTGCGCTCTGACGTTAGTGGTGATAAAGATTGACCTGGAATGGGTATTGTCGTTGATGGTTATCCGGATTTCATTGTTTTGCCTTACTATTCAGGTAGCAGCTAACCGGTTTGGGCACAAATTTGAAGTCTGGTTTGTTCCTGTTTTAGAATTTGTTTTTATGATTTATTATCTTTCAACGGGTTGGGTGGCTTTAGTAACCAAAAAAGTACAATGGAAGATTTAGAAGGCCGTTTTTCGTCAAAAGCACTGGAAGATTTCCGGCTTATCGATGAAGCCGTCAATAACAATGATGAGCAGGCCTTTGCTAAACTCATGCAGCGTTATAAACGGCCGGTTTACCATATGATTCTGAAAATGGTGCGGAACGTTGATGATGCTGAAGATCTTACCATTGAATCGTTTGCCAAAGCTTTTAAAAGCCTGCATCGTTTCAAGAAGGATTTTACCTTTTCAACCTGGTTGTTTCGCATTGCAACCAACAATACAATTGATTATATCCGGAAGAAAAAGCTGAATACATTAAGCCTCAGCAATACCTTTACCGATGATAACGGAGAAGGCGTATCCATTGATGTGGAGGATGAGAACCTGAATCCGCAGGAAGAAACCATCCGTTCTCAGAAGGAGGAATTGGTTCAGGTATTTGTAGACAAATTGCCACCCAAGTATCAGAAGCTGGTACGACTACGCTATTTTCATGAGTTATCATACGAGGAAATTGCTGCAGAACTTGAAGCTCCACTGGGTACCGTTAAAGCCCAGCTGCACCGTGCCCGCGAACTGATGTTTGATATGGTGAAAGATAAACGTGACCATATCTGAGGATCCATCCAAGAGTTCCTTACGGAGATTTAATCATCCATACAAAAGAACTAATTAAACTGTGAGCGTTAATTCAGCGATCGTTCAAAAGTATTTTACGGCACTCACTCCGGAGCAGGTTAACCGGTTTGAGATGCTGGATGTGTTATACCGCGAATGGAACGAACGCATTAATGTGGTTTCAAGAAAGGATATTGATAATCTATACATCAACCACGTTTTGCACTCTTTGGGAATAGCCAAAGTTCTGTCTTTTAATCCCGGTGCAGAAATTCTGGATGTTGGAACCGGTGGGGGTTTTCCGGGAATTCCGTTAGCCATATTATTTCCACAAACTCAATTTCACCTGGTTGATTCCATAGGTAAGAAAATCAAGGTTGTTCATGAAATTGCCAGGGCATTAGGTTTAAATAATGTAATTGGTCAGCAAATCCGGGCTGAACAGATTCAGCACAAGTACGATTTTATTGTAAGTCGTGCCGTTACCCGGCTAAATGAATTTTACGGATGGGTTAGCCGAAAAGTAAAAGCAGAGTCAACCCACGATCTGGATAACGGCATCTTGTATTTAAAAGGGGGCGATCTCACAGAAGAACTTAACGAACTCAAAAAGCCTTATTCCCTCTATAATTTATCGAATTATTTTACCGAGGATTTCTTCGAAACCAAGAAAGTTGTTTACGTTCCGATACGGGTGGATTGATTCGGATTTGCATGATTCCCGGGAATTCCCTAATTATACATCTTATTGTCCTTCGAATTGCGCAAAATTGTATCCATAGGGCTCATCGTACTTATCCTGTTTAATGTAATGGGATATTACGCCATTCTCCTTGGATTGCGGTATCAGGCTTCTTCCGAATTGATTCAGCGGTTAGATGCCAACGCATACAACTCTCAGGAGACGTTTACCCTTGAAGTTCCACTAACCGTACCCTATTTCAACGGCCCTGAAGAGTTCAACCGGGTTGATGGTGAATTTGATTTTGATGGCGATACGTACCGGCTTGTTAAACAACGTATTTCAAATGATACGTTATACGTAGTTTACATTAAGGATAAAAAGAGCAGCAAGATCAAGCAGGCCATTTCAGAATTGGTAAAAACCTTTACCGATAAACCAGCCGACAGCAAGCAAATTAAAGTTAATTCATTTATTAAAGACTACCTGATTTCTAAAGTAAGTTTAGTATCCGAAAATTCAGGTTGGTTTACATCCATTCATTTCTCCCAATCGGAGATTAATCGTACGGTGCCTTACTTGTCAATTACTTCGCCTCCACCAAAAGCTTAATTCCTCCCTTCATTTCCTGATCAATAGTTCTTCATTGAATTCAATGATGCAAACTGTTGTTCAAGGTATTCTGTATTCTTTTTTTACTGGTCTCATAAAAGTATTACCCCTCAGGCACAACATGCCTGACTTGACTAAAACCGTATGCCACTATGAAAAAATATTTACTATTACTATCGATCATCGTTTTTCCGGTTGGGTATTCTAGTGCCCAAACATTAAACGATGGTCTGATGATGCAGAAGGATAACTTCTGTACCGGATTTATTTACATGCATGATCAATGGACGGAGTACTGGGAAGGTACCCGTAAACGCGATAATGGAAATATCGGAAAGCTGACTACCCAAAGTCTGACATGGGTTGGTAATTATGGTATTACAAACAAGCTGAATGTAATTGCCATGTTGCCTTATGTGAGAACTAATGCAAGCAAAGGAACCCTGGCCGGAATGGAGAACATCCAGGATCTTTCCGTTGGCGTGAAGTACAATTTCTTTGTGAAAGAGTGGGAAGGAAAGAGCCGCTTTAAAACATTTGGTATTATAAATTTTTCAACGCCCATCAGCAATTATTCACCCGATTTCCTGCCACTTTCCATCGGCATGGCGTCCACTAATCTTTCCTACCGGCTTACTGCATTTTATAAACTTGAAAAGGGATGGTTTGCCAACGCATCGGCCGGCTATACCTGGCGAAGCAATGTCGAGTTGGATCGGCCTGCCTATTATAACGATGAAGATGAAACCCTTTACCTGACTAATGAAGTGCAAATGCCGAATGTGTTTGATTTGTTTATCAGCGCAGGGTACTTGAAAAATGGATTGCAGGTTGAGCTGAATTATATTCAGCAGAATACGTTGGGTGGGGGCGATATCCGCAGGCAAGACATGCCCTTTGTCTCCAATAAGATGAATTTCAATAAAGGAGGCATCCTGGTGATGTATTACTTGCCTCCATTGCCGGAACTGGCAGTTCGTTTAGCGGGTACATACACCTTTTCAGGGCGAAATGTAGGTCAATCGACCACGTATCTCGCAGGGATTCTATATACCATTAAATTTTCAGGCAACCCGTAATTCGATCCGAACATGAGAATCAAGAATCATTATATCGTTATTAATTTATTACTGTTTTTTACGCTTTTATCAGCCTGTAATAAGCAGCTGGAAGAAACTGAATCGCTTGTTCCATTAGCACCTGTTGATCTGGATGAAGATGCCGGAAACTGGACTATGATTGTAATGACCGGGCCTGATCAGGTTGCTGTTTCGGCACCTGCCGATATAAATTCAGATGCATACCAGGCTGAACTTGCTGCCATAAAAAATGCCCAAAGCAATCTGACCCAGGATCAACGAAAAATTATTGAGTATTGGAGTGGTGGAGGTGTTCTTCGTTGGAATCAGATCCTTCGAGAGTTGGTAGCTCAGTACAATCGTCCGCCTGCACCCCGGCCAGATGGTACATACCCTGCTCCTGATCCGGAAAATCCCTTTTCAGATCCGGAGTTCCCATTTTCAAATCCACCCTATGCCGCCCGTGCCTACAGTTATGTAACCCTGGCTCAATTCGAAGCCTTGAAGTCGGCTTGGTATTACAAGTTTCAATATAACCGGCCGGCTCCTTATTCAGTTGACAATTCCATTCAGGCACTTGTTCCGAAAACGGATTTACCAGCCTACCCATCGGAAGATGCGGTTCTCTCCGGGGTTACGGTAGAATTATTGAAAGCACTATTTCCGGCAGCAGTAGAGGAAATAACAATTCATGCAGCGAATCAGCGCAATGCAGCGTTGTGGTCAGGGAAGGCAAGTTCAAGTGATATAAGCGCAGGCCTGGCTCTAGGAAAATCAGTAGCTGCTCTCTTTCTGGCCCGTGCACGAACGGATGGGATGAGTGCCGCTGTTGGAACTCCGGCTCAATGGGCTGCCCTCGATGATTCAGCACGGGTACATTGGGCTAAAGCCGGACTTAATGCCAATGAGGAGATTTTATGGCAAAGCCTGGAGAATCCTCCGCGACCACCCATGCTTCCATTCTTTGGCCAGGTAAAAGGCTGGCTTATGACTGCGCAAGACTTTGCCAACGAACGGCCAGGACCACCGCCTTCATCTTCATCCGAGCAAATGAAAATTGAACTGGAAGAAGTAAAACAATATTCCAAAAACTATACACGTGAACAGTTGGCAACCGTCCATAAATGGGCTGATGGAGTAACAACGTACACACCCCCCGGTCATTGGAACGACATTGCGGCAGAATTCATTGCTGATGAAAAGTACAGTGAAGTACGCGCAGCGCGTGCGTTTGCTTTGTTGAATATGGCCGAGCATAATGCGGCTGTGGCTTGTTGGGAAAATAAATTCTATTGGTTCAATCCGCGTCCTTCGCAGCTGGATCCATCGATCAAGACTACAACCGGGTTACCGAACTTTCCTTCCTATGGTTCAGGACACTCTACGTTTTCAGCAGCAGCGGCTGCCGTGCTTTCCTATTTGTTCCCAGCCCATACACAGTATTTCCATGAACAAAAGGATGAAGCGGCTTTGTCGAGGTTATATGGGGCCATTCACTACCGATCGGACATTGAAGTCAGTGTTGAGCATGGCGATCGAATTGCAACTTATACAATAAATTTTGCCCTGACTGACGGGGCAGATTAACGATAACACGTTCAGGTTAGTGTTAAATCCGGGTAAGGTCTCGTCATAGGCCTTCCCGGATTTTTACTTTTCGGATACTGAGTATTGAAGGATCATCGCCTTCATGGTTTCATATGTTCTCTGCTTTACGGTATCATAATCCTTGGCGGATAACCCGCTTACGGGAATAGGCTCTCCTGCAATAATTTTGATTTTTCCGGGAGCCATCGAAAGTTTACCAGGTGGCATTAATTTTCCGGCTCCCACCACCACTACCGGCAGAATTGGCGTTTGTGTATCGATGGCAATACGAAAAGCACCGTCCTTAAAGGGTTGGAGTATTTGTTGTGTACGGTTTTGTGTTCCTTCAGCAAAAATGAGCATGGAGATTCCTTGCGCAATGATGCGTTTCGCGTATTCAATGCTTTTCTTTCGGCTCTCATGGTTACTGCGATCAACCACTACTGTAGCTGCTTTAACAATAAAACCGAATACAGGAATCTTAAGAAGTTCTTTCTTGGCAATGGGCCTGAATTCACCTTTAATAATCAATCGTAAACCCGGAACATCCAGAAACGAAGTATGGTTGCTTACATAGATATATGACTTACCTCTTTTTATATTCTCTTTTCCATAAAACTGATACTGAATAAAAGTCAATTGGCTGAAAACCCACGACCATAACCAGAGGAATTTATAGCTGATCCAACTCCAGCGGTTACCGAATAAAAAGGGGATAAGAATTCCAGGTAAAAACAGGATCATAAACACACTGAAAACCAGCAATACCCAGAAGGTGTAGATTTTCTGAAAAACTTTCACAAGGTTTTATAAAATGAGTTGGGCAAGATAAACAAGTTACCCAATTCGCTTGATACGGGCCATGTAAAAACCATCTAAGCCGGCTGACGGGAGGAGTGATTTTTCTTCAACCAGTTCAAAGTAATCTGAATTTTTGGAAAGAAAGGTTGTAACCTGGTTGGCATTTTCCGAGGGTAACACACTGCATGTTGAATAAACCAGCATGCCTCCCGGTTTGATCATCCACGCATAATCTGACAGGATTTGTTGCTGAACAACAAGTAAGCGATTGATGTAATCCGGTTTAAGCTTCCACTTGGCATCGGGATTACGTTTCAATACACCCAGGCCTGAGCAGGGAACATCCAGCAACAATCGGTCAGCAGAATTATGATGCCGCTTTATTGTTTTCGCGGATTCAATCACTTTCGTTTCAAAGTTGTGTACACCAGCCCTGCGCGCTCGCATTTTGAATTCTTCAAGCTTCCACTCAGCTACATCCATGGAGATCAATCTTCCTTTGTTCTTCATCAGCGTAGCCAGGTGCAACGATTTGCCACCGGTACCGGCACAGGCATCGATTACCCGCATGCCGGGTTCAACCTGAAGGAAGGGTGCGATGCATTGTGATCCTGCATCCTGAACTTCAAATAACCCTTCCTGGAAACTTTGTGACTTAAACAAGTTCACATAATGATTCACCTTCAACGCATCAGTAAACCCATTAACCATTTCTGTTTCTATTCCCTCATCGCGTAAGCGCACTTGAAGATCTTCTCTTGAAAGTTTCAGTGTATTGGTTCGCAGATAAGGGGATGGTATTGCATTA
>JALOMY010000254.1 GCA_025455225.1 Cyclobacteriaceae bacterium
TGTGCTGTTATCGACTTCACATATGACTCTACATGACTGAAGTCTGCATCGTGAGAATAATCGCATAACGAAAACCCGATGGCGGGGGTTCCTTCAATCGCCCCTTCAATGGCTGCCGACATAGTGCCGGAATACAATACACTGATGGACGTGTTGCTTCCGTGATTGATACCACTCACCACAATATCAGGCTGACGCTGATCTTTCAATACGAAATGCCTCGCCATCTTTACGCAATCGGCTGGTGTACCAGAACACTCGTAAGCACGGATTCCGTCAAAAATGTAATTTTTCTCCAGTCGCAACGTTTCACCTACCGTAATAGCATGCCCCATCCCGGATTGGGGGCTGTCAGGAGCAACCACTACTACTTCGCCTAACTGACTCATTACATGGACTAGAGTGCGGATTCCTTTAGAAGTAATTCCGTCATCGTTGGTTACAAGAATTAGTGGTTTATCCATTCGAATAAAAAAATTGTAGAAGGGAAATTAAATGTTGATAGGCTGAGATGTCATTTAGAAATCATCCAAAAATTTATTGTTCCTTTTCAAAAAAGGAATTGTAATAATCTACAGCTCGTGCAAAATCATACCGGTCCTCGATTTTCAACCGATTGGCCTTAATATACTTATCTACTTCCTCCCCATATCTTCCCATGAGGGACAGCAGATCGGCTTTCTTTCCAGTGAATTCCTTAATGTCACCTTTATCGTCCATCAGAAAGAATTTATTCACCAATACAAGGCGTGTATATGAGCCGTAATAATAAGGGGAACTGAAGGTGCGATACTCCAAGGATTCACGTCCAAGAACGGTCATCTTTCCCTCTTCCAGTAACTCAAAGAACACGGGTGTTTTATAATATCCGGAGGCCGCAAAGGGCAAGGAAAAGAAGGTTCGGTACCGGCTTACGGTGTTATCGTAAATTTCAAAAAATAAAATCTTTCGGGGCGTATAGGCTTCCGTGGTTTTCTTCTGATCGTTGAACTGTACCAGGTCTTGCTGTATATCGTATTTCACAAGGCCGCGCAGGGTATCGCCCGTGGTAAGAATAATTTTCCCCTCGTGCCACATTTCATACGAATATTGCTGCGCAAAGGTGTAATGCGAAGCAATAAGTACAGTCCCAATTATCAGAAGTGACCTCATCCCTGCTTTAATATCGAATGCCCTAATTTATCACGCTTGGTTTGCAAATAATGTACATTATGAGGATTAGGCTTGATTTCAATAGGAACATTTTCAACAATTTCCAGACCATACCCCATCAATCCAACCCGCTTCTTGGGATTATTTGTAATCAGGCGGATTTTGGTTATACCCAGATCTCGTAAAATCTGGGCTCCAACTCCATAATCGCGTTCGTCCATATCAAATCCCAACTGCAGGTTTGCTTCTACTGTATCCATTCCTTCTTCCTGAAGCTTGTAAGCTTTCAGTTTGTTTAACAAACCGATTCCCCTGCCTTCCTGCTTCATATACAACACAACACCTTTACCTTCTTGTTCCACCATTTGCATGGCGCTGTGCAATTGAGGGCCGCAATCGCAGCGGCACGATCCGAAGATATCACCCGTTACGCACGATGAATGAACCCGCACCAAAACAGGTTCATCTTTAGTCCAGGATCCTTTAATCAGCGCCATATGAGTTTCCTGCGTACTGGTTTGCTGATAGGCAATCAATTTAAATTGCCCATATTCGGTTGGCATCTCCACCTCAACTTCACGGTTGATCAGGGATTCTTTCCGGATACGGTATTCAATAAGATCTTTGATCGATACCAGCTTCAGGTTAAACCGGTCAGCAACTTTTTTCAGATCCGGAAGGCGGGCCATGGATCCGTCTTCATTCATGATTTCAACTAAAACGCCAGCCGGTTTAAAACCTGCAAGACGGGCGAAATCAATTGCAGCTTCTGTATGTCCGGATCTGCGAAGAACACCCCCTCGCCTGGCTCGTAATGGGAAAATATGGCCCGGTCGACCCAGGTCTTCCGGCCTTGTATCCGGATCAACCAATGCACGGATGGTTTTGAACCGGTCATGTGCCGATATACCTGTTGTGCAACCGTGACCAATTAAATCAACCGATACCGTGAACGGTGTTGAGAACGTAGCGGTATTCTGGCCTACCATCAGATCGAGATTCAGTTCATCGCAACGGTCTTCAATCAGGGGTGCGCAAATGAGGCCTCGCCCATGAGTTGCCATGAAATTGACTATTTCGGGTGTCACACATTCGGCTGCACAAATAAAGTCGCCTTCATTTTCACGATCTTCATCATCCACCACAATAATCACTTTGCCATTTTTAATCTCGTTAATGGCTTCTTCAATTGTATTCAGTACTATCGGTGATTCCATTTCTTACCTTAATCAGTTCAATAATTAATTTCCAAACATCGGCACACAGGCAATATTTCCAGACATTTTTTCATTTTAGAACAACGATTCCCAAGATATCTGTTATTTCCTTTTGCATCTTTTTAAGCTCTGATTGTACCTCCAAATAATGATCTATCTGGTTCTCATCATTGGTTGCTTTTAGCTCATCTAAGTTATCCTCAATCAATTTTTGTATTAATCGCAATTTTAATCTCAAAACATTAGTATAACTGATTTTATTAATCTCATCTCGTTCGTGTGAAAAATAAATATGGTATTTCTCACTCCAGTGCGGACTCGTTTCGTATCGCGAAGTCATCAGGTCAGCCACAGCCCGTTTTACCTGATCCGATCCGTTCTCAAGAAAATAAAAATTGTCAAGCCTTATACCTTGCTCAGCCTTAACACGAAACTCATCAAAGATTTCCCTATAGACCGGGTTGTTAAATTCCACTTCATCCAATTCATGAAGCATGAAATCAAGAACTTTTCTTTCGTCATCAACATGACTTTCGGTATAATTCAGCAGTAGCCGGATGGTTTCCCGCTCCTGCATTTGCACCATGGTCAGTGTATCCGTTTTTGATACCTGGATGCTTTCCTCATAAATGGGCGGTAATGGTTCCTTTGGTTCGTTCCGAAGATATTCCTGATCTCGTTTTCTTCTATCCTGGATTAAAATCTTGTTAAGCTCAGTAAGTAATACCGGCTCCTGGATTCTGAGAAGATCACCGGTTTCCCGTATGTAAACGGAGCGTTTAATCGGGTCGGGAATCAACGCAATGCTGTTTACAATTTCGCGGATCACTTCAGCTTTCTTAATCGGATCATTTGAGATGTTTGCCGAAAGCAGATTGATCTTGAATGAAATAAAATCAGTTGTACTCGATTTCAGGTAGTGCTGAAATTCCGAACTACCCATTTTCCTGGAATAGCTGTCCGGGTCTTCCCCATCGGGTAATAGCACTACCCGCACATTAAGTCCGCCTTTAAGAATCAAATCAATACCCCGCATGGCAGCCTTCACACCGGCAGCATCACCATCAAAGAGTACCGTAACATTCTCGGTAAATCTCCGCATCAGCCGGATCTGTTCTTCCGTAAGCGCAGTACCCGAAGAGGCTACAGCATTTTCGATACCTGCAAGGTGAAGGGAGATCACATCGGTATACCCCTCAACTAGATAACAGAAGTCCTGCTTGCGGATTTCATTTTTAGCCTGAAACAATCCATAAAGTACCTGGCTCTTGTGATAGATCTCGGTTTCAGGTGAATTGATATACTTGGGTTGATCCTTTTCCTTGGATAGGATGCGCGCACCAAATGCAATTACTTTTCCAGCCAGGTTATGAACTGGAAATATGACCCTTCCGCGAAAACGGTCGTAGGTAGTATCATCGTTCTTTCGTATGATCAGCCCAGCTTTCTCCAGTACCGACTTACTGTACCCTTGCTTGGTGGCCGTTTCTTCCAGGTTATGCCATTCGTTCAGGCTATATCCCAATTCAAACTTTTCAATGATGCGATCATTAAAACCACGTTCACGAAAGTAGCTTAACCCGATTGAAATGCCCTCATCGTGATGGAGCAACAAATTCTTATAATGCTCCTTAGCGAAATTCATTACAATGTAGAGACTGTCTCGTTCGTTTTGCGACAGGGTATCTTCAGCGGTAAGTATTTCTTCTTTGACTTCAACACCGTATTTCTTTGCCAGGTACCGAAGGGCTTCAACGTAGCTCATTCCCTCGTGCTCCATCACAAAGGTGATTCCATCTCCACCTTTACCACTGCTGAAATCCTTGAAAATTCCCTTGGAAGGAACTACATAGAAAGAGGGTGTTTTCTCATTGGTGAACGGGCTCAGAGCCTTGTAATTTTGACCGGATCGTTTCAAGGAAACGAAATCACTGACGACATCCACAATGTCTATCCGGTTCTTAATCTCGTCTATTGTTTCGCGTGAAATCATGCCTGGCTTATCCTTCCTACCAAACGAACACCATTCAGGAATGTGTGCATCAATTTAGCCTTAAAGATACTGTTTCCGGGGCTAAAATCGGTTGTTAAACCAAGCCCAATTAAGTTTTGTTTAGGAAGGTGGCGGGTTTAAATTCGCCTCAAATTTACTGTATGCCCTTTTCTGATCAAGATATCTTAAAAGCCCTTGCCACAGTGCAGGATCCGGATTTAAAACGTGACCTGGTAAGCCTGGGGATGATTCGTGATCTTGCCGTTACGGATAAAGAAATAGC
>JALOMY010000255.1 GCA_025455225.1 Cyclobacteriaceae bacterium
GGAATCTATGCTGCCGTAACCCGGCAAACGCTGGATGGAAAGAACCCGGATGGCTGGATTCCGGAACAGAAAATATCCGTTGAGCAGGCATTGAAAGCCTATACCCTAAATGCAGCCTATGCATCGTTTGAAGAAAAAGTCAAAGGTTCTATCGAAACCGGAAAGCTGGCCGATTATGTGATACTTAACCAGAACCTTTTTGAAATACCTCCTTCGTCAATTCGTGATGTACAGGTGGTTCAGACCGTAGTTGGAGGTAAGCCAGTTTTTGTACGTAATTGAAGTTGACTGGCATGAGCTTTGGTTCTCAATTTTGATTAAATTCATCCAATGAAACCCTCCATCTTCTTTATACTGATTCTCTTTCTTGCAGTACCTGCATTCGCCCAGGTTGAATTACAGGAAAATGTGCGATACGATGGGAATACTAAGCTTGTGATTCCCTCATTAGGCATTTCATTCACCGTTCCGGAAGGATGGTTTGGTGGAATAGCTACCGGCTCACCTTATATGGTACTCGCTGATGCCAGCAATGAAGTAACGATTATCATTTCTGCGGATGAAATGCAGGAATCGGAGGTGTTCGGTGAAATGCAGCGGCAGATTTCGCTGGATGAAAGCATCTCAATTTCACCCATCGGCCTGGTGCAAAAGGAAGGCAAGCGTTGGTGGGGTAATTACACCATTAATGGAGCAACCCAGGATATGAAATGTTATGTGGAAGTGAAACTGGGTGATTATAACATTGGCGCAGGATGTATACTGATGGCATTTCCATCCTCATTCGAAAGAGGAAAGAAAACAGTAAACGAATTGATTAAAGGCATGTTGTTTCAAAAGCCTGCACAAACACAGGCGACAACGACTTCATCAGGAACAGGGTCTAACCAGCCTTATACAGATTACCTGAAAGGCCGATCGCTTAAATATTTTTACACCCAGGGTGATTTCAGCGATACAGATTTTATCCACCTCTGCTCGAATGGAACGTTCATGCGGACTAAGAATACCATATCGGGAGGTGTTACTGGCAGCGGAACCTTATACGGTAAAGAAAGTGGAACCTGGCAGGCCACCGGACAAGGAGCATCCGGCATATTGACATTAATGAACCAGGATGGTAGCCGTACTGAATTTCAATTGGAGTACCGCGAGGGAACCAAGGGTTTGGGGCTTTACCTGAATGGATACCGGTACTATGTTGAAGCCAGCAACCAGTGTAATTAGATAATCAGTGATCCATTAATCAACCGGGGAACAACATCATATTGATCCGGTGTAAGACAAAATTGAATGTCTTTATGAATGTTCAGCCGGTTCAGCCGTTTAACATGGCTCGAATCTTTCAGAAAATCAACCATATCGTACCGGGCCAGGTTGTATAAACGTTGTGCTGCAAGCGGTGCATCGCAATCCGGTTCAATGGATTCTTTCATCAACTCAACAAGGGCACCGGCAAATAAGGTATCTTCCAGGTTAACCTTTCCTTTCCAGGCGGCACAAACCACCAGCACATTATCGCTTCCTTCTTTCAGGTAATGGGTAACGGAAGAAAGATTAAGAAATGATCCGATAATTATCTCTTTCGCACCTTCTGACCGCGCAATGGCTTGCGTACCATTCGTGGTGGTGAATGCGATACGCTCTCCTTTCAATTTCGGATCCATGTACTCAAAAGGTGAATTGCCAAAATCGAATCCATCAACCTTTTCACCATTCCGTTCACCCGCTGTATAATAACCTTCTGCTTTCATCGCTAAACAGTCATCCAGTTTGGCAAAGGGTTTTATGGCTGCCACACCGTGGGCAAGTGCCGTAACCATACACGAAGTGGCCCGAAGTATATCCACAATTACAACCTTACGATCGTCAACACGGTAGAGGTGCATCAGATCAGGGCTAAGACAAACATCAATGGTTTTCATTTTGAAAGCAGACAAGCCTGGGGATAGGTTTTACAATTTTTTTCCATGTGAATACCTGAAAGTGAATTGCCCAGTAGCTGAGCCTGGCACCAGTCTTCACATGCTTTTTCAACCTGGCCGATTTTGTACAGAATGATCGCGCGGTTATGCAGTGAATTGGCATGCCTTGGATTCAATTCCAGTGCATGATTCAAATCGGCAAGTGCCAGGTCAAAGCGATTCTGTTTTAGCCAATACGTTCCGCGTTTGAAAAAATATAAAAATTGGTCTTTATCGAGTTCAATAGCGCGGTTGTAGTAATAGGGCACCTTATCCAGTTTGTTGAGTTCATCGTACAGGTTACCGATTTGAAAATAGTACTCAGATTCATCGGGAACTTCTTTAGATAGAATAAGATAATCGTTCAATGCCGCCTGGTAATTTTTAAGATTGTAATTGGCCACTGCACGATTATAGCGGAATACAGTATTATAAGGTTCGGCATCAACTAGTTTTTCAAAAAATGGTAATGCCTCTTTGTATCTGCCCCGATCCATCAATTCAATGGCAGAATTATTTAACTCTTCATTCGATTGGGCACGAAGACCCAATGTGCCCATTGTCAGGCATGCCAATAAAAGAATTAGTTTCACTTTACTCTTTTGCAATAAGAGGTAGTTTTTGAACTAAAGCCCGGAGTGCCCGTCCACGAACATCAATGAATATTTCTTTTCCGGGATTCGCATGTTCTGTAGTGACATACCCCAACCCGATGCCGATACCCAGCACAGGCGACATGGTGCCTGAAGTAACTTTACCAATTGAATTACCGGCTTCATCTTTAATCACGTAATCGTGGCGGGGTATTCCTTTATCTATCATTTTAAATCCAATAAGCTTGCGGCTCACTCCGGTTTCTTTCTGTTTCTTTAATGCGGCCGAATTGGTAAAATCTTTGGTGAATTTGGTAATCCAGCCCAGGCCTGCTTCCAGGGGTGAAGTGGTGTCATCAATATCGTTTCCATACAGGCAGAATCCCATTTCGAGTCGCAGTGTATCGCGCGCACCCAGTCCGATAGGCTTAATGTTGAATTCTTTACCGGCATCAAAAATGGCGTTCCAGATTTTCTCGGCATGATCCCGGTGAATGTAAATTTCAAATCCACCGGCACCGGTATAGCCGGTATTCGATAAGATCACATTGTCAATACCGGCAAACTTACTTATCAGGAAATGATAATATTTTACTGAGCTTAAGTCAGCAGAAGTCAATTTTTGCAACGTGGCAACGGCTTTCGGTCCCTGAACAGCAAATAAGCAGATGTCATCCGAAATGTTTTTCATGCTTACACCGTGGGTATTAAACTGACTGATCCAGTTCCAGTCTTTGTCGATGTTGCTGGCATTGACTACCAGCATGTAATCTTCATCTTTTATTTTATACACAATCAGGTCATCCACGATTCCGCCTTTGTCATTCGGTAAGCAGGAATACTGGGCCTGGCCGTCAACCAGTTTGGAAGCATCGTTGCTGGTAACCCGTTGGATCAGGTCGAGCGCCTGGGGTCCTTTCAAAGTAAACTCGCCCATGTGCGATACATCGAATACCCCGACTGAATTTCGTACAGCCATGTGTTCTTCAAGGTCGGAGGAATAACGTACGGGCATATTAAAGCCGGCAAAGGGAACCATTTTTGCACCCAGTGCAACATGTAAATCGTTTAGTGGAATCTGCTTAATGTTCATAATTCAAATTGGAGTTCAAAGGTATTGAAATCCAAGCGAACTTATTACTTTTGCATCCCCCGGGGCGTAGCGCAGCCCGGTAGCGTGCTTCGTTCGGGACGAAGAGGTCGCTGGTTCGAATCCAGTCGCCCCGACTCAAAAACGGCAACCAAAGAGGTTGCCGTTATTCATTTGTAGCCTTCCGTTGCAAGAATGGAGTTGATAAGTACGTTGCAGTTAGGGACGTTTGTATCCCTAATTGTTTATCACGTTGCAGAATAATGCTTTTAAATCCATTTCAGCGACCCTAAAATTCATAATGACGAAAATCTTGACTTGAGGTGACCATGGTCACATAATAACCCAACCAACATCCCTTTATTTTACATTATTCCGCTTTTCGGAATAATAGCTTCATGTCATGAAAAAGGTGCTCTTAGTTGTGGTTGTTGTGTTGCTGACGGTCGCATTCTTTGCCTATAGGTATTATAATAAGCCCCACCGTAATCTTGACGATGAAACCGCAATTGCAATTGAGGCTTCATCGTTATTTGAATCATTTGAGAAGAATGAAACAGAAGCGAATGCCCTTTACCTGGATCAGGTTTTAAAGGTTCGTGGAAAGGTTTCGTCAGAATCAATTAATCAGGAAGGGAAGCAGGTTGTTGTATTGGAGACCCATGATCCCATGTTTGGTGTTAGCTGTACGCTTGATAGCCCTTCTGATAAAATCGAAATCGGAATAGTCATTGAACTTAAGGGATTTTGCAAGGGCTATCTATCCGATGTAGTGTTGACTGGATGTAAAGTGGTTGAATGATTATTAATTATGAAAACAAATTGGGAAGGAAGACTGACTGGTTTAGTAACCGGGGTGCTGTTTGTCTTAGTTAATTCGTGTACACATGATCCGTTTATCGATCCGGATTCTCTGAATAACGGCCAACCCAATATTCCGGGATGTACCAATACAGGGGAAATTTGTTTTGAGAGCAATGT
>JALOMY010000032.1 GCA_025455225.1 Cyclobacteriaceae bacterium
GTAACACAAATCAACACCGGGAAAGGCTGCCACCTGGATTCAACTATGGTTTGGGATGCACTTCAGGAACTTAAACCCAAAGATCATTCCATAGTGTTTATTGAAAATATCGGCAACCTTGTTTGTCCGTCTATGTTTGATCTCGGTGAACAGAAGCGAATCGTTATCATCAGCGTTACAGAAGGAGAGGACAAGCCCTTGAAGTACCCGGATATGTTTGCCGGCAGCCAGCTCTGCATTATTAATAAAATCGATTTGCTGCCGTATCTGAAGTTTGATTTAGCCAAACTTCGGGAATATGCGAAACGAATCAATCCATCGCTGGAATTCATTGAATTATCCTGTTCAAGCGGAGAAGGACTGGATCAATGGTATGCGTGGTTGAAGAGGGAACTCAAACATCAGGAAATACCTGTGACATAAAACATAAGGTTTGTTTATATAGAATTTAGGTGAGAAACATTCACATCCATATTGAAGGTCAGGTACAGGGAGTAGGATTTCGGCCTTTTGTTTATCGGCTGGCAAAATCACTTAACCTGAACGGATGGGTGTGTAACGGTGTGGATGGTGTTCATATTGAAGCAGAAGGAGATGTAGATCAGCTTGATCAATTTATTTCATTGCTTCAATCCGAACGGCCAACTCTTTCTCGCGTAACCAGTTTCAATGTCATCGAATCTTCAATTAAATACTTTTCAGAATTTAATATAATTGAGAGTACTTCATCAGGCAATCCCAATCTATTAATCACACCGGATATTGGTTTATGCGATCAATGCCGGAAGGAGATACAGGATGCCAGAAACCTGCGGTATCAATATCCTTTTACAACCTGTACGCAATGCGGCCCCCGGTATTCCATCATGCGTTCATTGCCCTACGATCGGCCGACCACTTCCATGAATGAATTTGTGATGTGTTCACACTGTCATAATGAATACCATGACCCTGTAAACCGGAGATACTTCTCGCAAACCAATTCATGTCCTCAGTGTGCCATTGATGCATGGATGGTAAATGCCCAAGGTGAAGTGTTGGCTGGAGATTGGAACAAAGCCTTTCCGCTGTTGCTTGAGAAATTGAGCACAGGTAACATCATTGCCATTAAAGGCATTGGAGGTTATTTATTGATGGTTGATGCAACTCAGGCAGAAGCCATTAGTCGCTTGCGCCACCGTAAGCATCGCCCTACAAAACCTTTTGCTTTAATGTATCCCGGTCTTGATGCCCTGAGAGACGATACATTTGTAAATAATGACGAGGCGAAGGAGTTCCAAAGCATCCAAAGCCCGATTGTATTGGTAAAAGTGCGTGAACATCCGGCCTCGGGTATCTGTACCCGCTTAATTGCCCCAGGGCTTGCAACCATCGGTGCCATGCAACCTTACACTGCCATGTTTGAGTTGATTATGTCGGCATGGAAGAAGCCGGTAATTGCCACCAGCGCAAACATCAGTGGTTCGCCTATCTTGTATGAGGATGATGATGCATTGCATAATCTTTCATCCATTGCTGATTACTTCCTGATGCATAATCGTGAAATTGAAATTGCCCAGGATGACAGTGTAGTGCGGTTTACTTCTGAAAAACATCAGCGAATCGTCCTTCGAAGATCACGAGGATTTGCACCAACCCTTACTAAGGATGCCTTTACAGGTCAAGCCATACTGGCAATGGGTGCGGATATGAAAAGCGCATTCACCCTGCAAGCTAACGGACGAATTTATACAAGCCAGTATTTTGGTGATCTCGAATCGTGTGAGAGCCAGGAAAGTTTTAACGAAGCATTGAATCACTTGTTGCATTTAATTCAGGTACGACCTGAACAGGTTCTAGTTGATGCCCATCCCAATTATTTTTCCACACAAGCAGGACAAGCCCTGGCAAAGAAATGGAGTGTTCCTGTAACAATGGTTCAACATCATGAAGCACATGCCTTTTCGGTATTGGCTGAAAATAAATTATTGGCAAGCTCAGAACCTGTTCTAAATGTGGTTTGGGACGGAACCGGTTATGGTAAGGATGGCAATAGTTGGGGTGGTGAGTTTTTTGAATACAATACTCAGGGTTTAAACCGGATTGGCCATATGCATTATGTTCCGGTTTGGCAGGGTGATAAAATGGCCAGGGATTGCCGGCTATCTGCTTTATTTATTGGAAATAACTCACCCCGGATCAAGAAGCTGATTCAATCCAAATTTTCAGAGGTGGTTTGGAGTTATTATTCCAAACTGACGAACACGGAACCCGAGGTCTATACCTCAAGCATCGGTCGGCTATTTGATGCAGTAGCCTGTCTGACCGGGGTAAGCGATTTCAATTCGTTTGAAGGCGAGTCTGCTATGCGGCTCGAGGCCATTGCGCAACAAGATTATACACCCGCACGGTACCTGGTAAAATGGATAGGTACGGAACTCGATGCAGAAAACCTCTTGAACCAGGTTGCGATGGATGTAGAAGAAGGTATACAGCCCGGTAAGATTGCGTATAAATTTCATCATTACCTGGCGGATGTAATTCATTCAATTGTTGAGGCCAGAGGCTATAAAATGATTACGCTAAGCGGAGGCGTATTTCAAAATGCATTGTTAGTGGATTTAATTATTAATGCCCTTCCGGATGTTCAGACCTATCTCCATCAGGAACTTTCTCCCAACGATGAAAACATTTCATTCGGACAATTGGCATCATTTGTTCATAATCTTGAATATCATCGGGAACATTTAACCCATGAATTAATCATAAACAATTCATAACATGTGTTTAGCCATACCGGGAAAATTAGAAGCCATTACCAATCAGCTGGATGATACCTTCCGGTTCGGACGGGTTTCGTTCGGTGGTATTATGAAAGAGGTTAACCTGGCGATGGTGCCCGATGCCAAAGAAGGCGATTATGTGCTGGTGCATGTGGGCGTTGCTATCGGAATGGTAGATGAGGAGGAAGCGAAAAAGACATTCGAATACATCAAACAAATTGGTGAACTAAACGAATTGGGCGAAGCCCCCTGAAAACATTCAACATGAAATACCTTTCCGAATATCGTGATGCTTCTGTCGCCCAACAATTGCTGGAGGATATCAAATCGATTGTTACCAGACCCTGGACGCTAATGGAGGTATGCGGTGGCCAGACGCACAGTTTGGTAAAGAATGGTATTCTAAAAATGCTGCCTAAGGAAATTACTATGGTACACGGACCCGGCTGCCCGGTTTGTGTTACACCCATTCATATTATTGACGAAGCCATTGAACTTTCACAAAAGCCTAATGTGATTCTATGTTCATTCGGAGATATGCTTCGTGTGCCGGGAACGAAAAAAAGTCTATTGGAAGTAAAAGCTGAGGGTGCCGATGTACGCATGGTCTATTCACCGCTGGAGGCCGTGAAACTGGCGAAAGAAAATCCGGATAAGGAAGTTGTATTTTTTGCAGTCGGTTTTGAAACAACCGCTCCGGCCAATGCGCTCTCCGTTATTCAGGCAGCAAAACAAGGAATCAGGAATTACAGCATCCTCACATCACACGTTCTTGTGCCACCGGCTATGGAGGCTATTTTATCCGATCCGGAAACCCGGGTCAACGCCTTTCTGGCGGCAGGGCATGTTTGTACAATAATGGGCTACAACGAATACGATCCGATTGCTTCAAAATATCATGTGCCTATTGTGGTCACCGGATTTGAACCGGTGGATCTGCTTCAGGGCATTTACATGGCCGTTAAGCAGCTTGAGCAAGGGGAAGCAAAAGTAGAAAATCAGTATATCCGGTATGTACAACGTGAGGGAAACCTTCATGCCAAAAAGACGATTGATGAAGTATTTGCTGTGTCCGATCGGGAATGGCGTGGCATCGGTACTATTCCCGGAAGCGGATGGGAAGTGAATAAGACGTATGCCTTGTATGATGCACGAAATAAATTTAATCTTGTTGAATCAACTGCTGAAGATCATACTACCTGTATAGCGGGAGAAATCATGAAAGGAAAGAAGAAGCCATTTGATTGTCCGCATTTCGGTAAAACCTGCACACCTGAAAAGCCATTGGGCTCCCCGATGGTCTCCTCTGAAGGTGCGTGTGCAGCCTATTATCATTTCTCGCAAGCTGAAGCCCTTCACGCGTGAGTCAACCAAAACTTTCCATTCAGCTAAACTGCCCTTTACCCAAACTTGACTTTGACGTTATTACACTTGGTCATGGTAGTGGAGGTATTCTAACGCACCGGTTGCTTGATACCGGTGTATTTAACATTCTTAAGAACGACTTACTGATTGAACAGCACGATGGTGCCGTTCTGAAATTCGATGGCCCGGTAGCCTTCACAACCGATAGTTATGTTGTTACACCCATTTTCTTTCCGGGTGGCAACATTGGCGAACTGGCCGTTAACGGCTCCATCAACGACCTGGCTATGTGCGGTGCTATTCCTGAATACCTGTCCTTGAGCTTTATTCTTGAAGAGGGTTTGCGCATGGACGAATTCTGGGAAGTGTTGCTCGGAATTAAGAAGGCGAGTGAAGCAGCAGGAGTACCTATTGTTACCGGTGATACGAAAGTGGTTGAACGCGGCAAGGGGGATAAGGTGTTCATCAATACCACAGGTCTCGGACGAATACATCCCAAGGCCAGCATTCATGCCAATCGGGCTAGACCAGGTGATGTTGTACTGATCAGCGGGTCAGTAGCAAATCATGGAGTTGCCATTCTTTCTGTGCGCCAGGGATTAGAATTTGAAACAACCATCACGAGCGATACACAACCGATTCATAAGCCTGTATTGAATCTACTGGATGAACTGGGTGGTGATGTAAAATTTTTGCGCGATCCAACGCGCGGTGGCGTGGCTACCGTATTAAATGAACTGGCCATTCAATCCGGTTATGGTGTTGAAATTATTCAGAAGGATATTCCGGTTAGTGAGCAGGTAGAGGGAGCTTGTGAAATGCTCGGTCTCGATCCGCTCTATGTGGCCAACGAAGGAATCTTTATTTCCGTTGTGTCGGAAGCACAATCTACTAATGCATTAAAAATTCTTCAACGTTTTGATCCCGCTTCATCAATAATAGGCCGAGTGGTGGCCGATCATCCTAAACAGGTTGTTCTGCATAGCCGCATTGGAGGCAAGCGTATTGTAAGCATGCTTCCGGGTGAGCAGTTGCCGAGGATTTGTTGAGTTTATTTACCTATAGGCAATTCAACTTCTTCACTCCATACATATTTATTGAACCATTGCCAGTTATGCCAGGTGGCTGCAAGGCGTTCTTTGGGTTTGTTGATGCCATGGCCGAAACCTTTATAAACAATCAACTCAGCTGGAATGCCTTTATCACGCAAGCCCTGCAACAATTCATACGCATTGGGTATAGGAACACGCTTATCAAACTCACCATGTTGAATAAGTGTTGGGGTTTTGGCCTGATTGATGTAGGTCATAGGCGATGTTTTGCGATAGATTTCTTCATCGTCCCAGGGTGTTGCCTTTAAATACTGGCGTGTGAATGGATGTATGTCGGTGTTCACATAATAGGTCATCCAGTTTGAAATGCCGGCTCCGACTGAAGTGGCTTTAAAAACATCGGAAGAAGTGGTGAGAAAAGCAGAGATATATCCGCCTTGGCTCCAGCCCATGCATCCCATTTTAGTTTTGTCTATCATGCCTTTTGAATCGAGATAATCAATTCCTGAAAGAACATCCCATGCATCACCCACACCAAGATTTTCCAAATTAAGTGAACGAAAAGCCTCACCATATCCAGCTGATCCACGATAGTTTGGTCGCAAAACCAACGCACCCTTATCTAACCATTGAACAATAGGGTACACGTAACCGGGCACAGGCTGAGGTGTGTCGATACCCGTTGGGCCACCATGAACAACAACAAGTAACGGATATTTTTTTGTTGGATCATAATTCCTGGGCTTGTGCAACACACCTTCAATTACTGCACCATCTTTACTTGTCCAGGAAATGACTTCACTTTGAGCCGTTTTCCAATTACTTATTTGCCCGGTCATATCCGTGAGTCGTTCAGGCTTTGGTTTTGCTGTTGCAGAAACAAAAATTTCATTTAGTTGATCGTTGTTTCGTGCATTGATGGCGAAGTGATCACCGGTCTTTGAAAAAGAAATGCCAAAAATTTGATCCGGAGTATTCAGGAACACAGATATCTCTCCGGTATTAGGATTAAGTTTATACAACGGGCGTTTGGTTCTATTCCAGGCTGAAAAATAAATGCCTGAATTACGCCAGATCAGTCCGCCAATTTGTTCATCAAAGTTTTTCGCCAGTTGCCGCGACACCTTGTTTGTTAGGTTAATGCTGAACAGTTTGTTGTTGAGATAGTAATTCGAAGTAGTATCAGTAAGGCTTGTTGTATATAGAAGTTCTTTTGAGTCGGGTGACCATTCCTGAGGATTATCGCTACTGGGATTATTAACCAGAATAGAAATCTCTTTGGAAGACAGATCGAGGATTGAAATATCGGATTTGAAAAATGAATTGATCAGCGGATCGGGTTGATGGCCAAAGGCAATTTTACTTCCATCGGGTGACGAAAGAAATGAGGTTATAGTAAAATTACCTTCTGTAAGCCGCTGAGCTTTTATCCACTCGATGCAACCCGCCTTTGTTTTAAGCGAGTCGGTCGTTTCATAACAAGGCATTTCAGAAGGTAGAGGTCTGCCGGGCTCAAAGTCTACCAGCCATAAGTGCGATAGGGTATACTCCTTATCGTCTGCTTCAAAGGCACCATATCGTTTTTCAATTTCTTTTTTATTCTTGTCAGCTTTTTCTGGTTTAAGAAAGATCAGTTTTGAACCGGAAGGATGCCATTCAAAATCACTGATGCTTTCTTCTTCATTGGTAATGGGATAAGCTTCCCCACCTTCAGCCCGTATAATGTAAATCTGATTTTTATTTCCGCGGTCAGCTAAAAAGGCAATCCACTTTCCATCAGGCGACCACTCCGGACTGGTACTGCTACCTTTTTGTGTGTTGGTTAATTGAAATGGGTTTTGACCATTTTTAGAAATCCATATTTCTGTATCGTATCGATTATCACTCCAATCGGTAGATTGAACCGTGTATACAACATGTTTACCATCAGGTGATATGGTTACGGTGCCTGCATTTCGCAAGGCAATTACTTGTTCGAAGGAAGGAACCTGCTGTGCGGATCCGTGAAAGGAGAGCCACACCAAAATAACGAACAGATAGATTTTTTTCATGGGAAGGAGTGTTGGTTTGCCGTATTTAAATGTATCGACACACAGGGCAAAGCACAAATAATTAAAGTTTTTGGGGCCAATATTCAGGCATTTCATTGATTTTAGTTCAAAATCATAATAAATACGCTGCACGCATAATATTTTTTAAATTTAGTATGCGCGCATACTAAATATTTTTATCTTCACAACTTATTGATTTACATGCGCAGGGAAGAAACCGTTGATTACCATATTCGCTCGGCCTGGCTCGCAATCGCCCGGATGTACAATCAACAGGCGGCAAAACATGACGCAACCATGGCTGAGGGTTTTGTTCTGCTCAATATTGATGTGGAGGAGGGAACACCCGCCACTAAAATTGCTCCACTGATGGGTCTTGAGCCCCGTAGCCTTACGCGGTTACTCAAGTCGATGGAAGAACGCGGGGCGATCTATAGAAAGGTTGATGAAAATGATAAGCGATCGGTGAGGATTTTTCTTACGGAAGAAGGACTTAAGGGAAGAGACCGTTCCAAAGAAACCGTGTTGAGGCTTAACGAGGTCATTCGTTCAGAAATTCCGGAAGAAAAACTGAAAGTGTTTTTTGAGGTGATTCAACACATCAATAGGATTATTGAACGAAATAATATTTTCGAAACAGTAGACAACTAACCTGTTCATAGTTGTTGGGGATTCTTCAGTGGTCGCCAGCAACGAACAACGATTAACGAACAACGAACTATGAAACGATCTATCCGCAAAGTTGCTGTACTCGGCTCCGGTGTAATGGGCTCCTCCATTGCCTGTCATTTCGCGAACATCGGTTGTGAAGTATTGCTGCTCGACATCGCACCGAAGGAACTGACTGAAGATGAACAAGCAAAGGGATTAACGCTCGACAACAAAGCTGTGAAAAACAGAATTGTGCAATCATCATTCGACAAGTGCATTAAGTCAAGTCCGGGTCCTTTATACAGCAAGAAATTTATTTCACGAATTACGCTGGGCAACTTTGATGATGATTTACCAAAGATCAAAAATTATGACTGGACCATTGAAGTGGTGGTTGAAAACCTGGAGATTAAACGAAAAGTATATGATCAGGTAGAGAAACACCGGACTCCCGGCACGCTCATTACTTCCAATACGTCAGGCATCCCTATTCACTTGATGGCAGAAGGCCGGAGTGCAGATTTTAAGAAGCACTTTGCCGGCACCCACTTCTTCAACCCACCCCGTTATTTGCGCTTATTTGAAGTTATACCTACTTCCGATACCAACCCGGAAATCACAAAATTCCTGCTTCATTATGGCGATTTGTACCTGGGTAAAGTTTCCGTTCTGTGTAAAGATACCCCGGCATTTATTGGGAACCGGGTAGGGGTTTGGGGGCTTCTTAAAGTGATCGATTCCATGCAGAAATACGATCTAAATGTGGATGAAATCGACAAGTTAACAGGTCCGGTAATTGGACGACCCAAGTCGGCTACATTCCGCACTTCGGATGTAGTGGGCCTGGATACCTTGGTCAAAGTAGCCAATAACTTATATGCAGGTTTACCAAATGATGAAGGCCGTGAAATGTTCAAACTCTCCGATGTTGTCACTACGATGGAGAAGAACAAATGGCTTGGTGATAAATCCGGTCAGGGCTTTTATAAAAAATCAAAAGACGCGAAAGGCAAAACCGAAATTCTTACACTCGATCTGAAGTCACTCGAGTATAAGCCCAAACAAAAAGTAAAATTCGCTACGCTTGAAACGACCAAGACAATCGACAATTTGCGAGAGCGCTTTAAAGTACTATTAGCAGGCAAAGACAAAGCCGGAGATTTTTATCGAGACTGTTTTTATGGTTTGTTTCAATATGCATCAAATCGTATTCCTGAAATCAGTGATGAGTTGTTCAGGATAGACGATGCTGTATGTGCAGGCTTTGGTTGGGAACTTGGTCCGTTTGATACCTGGGATGCGCTCGGTGTTGAAAAAACAGTTCAGGCTATGGAGAGCATGAACTACAAACCTGCACAGTGGGTGTACGATATGCTCGCGGGGGGTAATAAATCATTCTATAAAGTGGAAGGCGGTAATCGCAAGTATTACGATATCCCATCCAAATCCTATAAAAGTATTCCCGGAAAAGAAGGCTTTATCATACTTGAAAACCTAAGTGATAAGGTGGTGTGGAAAAATGCCGAAAGCAAAGTCACCGATCTGGGCGATGGGGTGATTAATTTTTCCTGGAGCAGCAAGAGCTATACCCTCGGCAGTGCGGTAATAGAAGGTTTGAACAAGGCCATCGATTTGGCAGAAAAGGAATACCGCGGCCTTGTTGTAGGTCATCAGGGGCCGGATTTCTCCCTTGGGGCCAATTTAGGACTGGTTTTCATGTATGCCATCGAACAGGATTATGACGAAATCGACTTTATGGTACGCATGTTCCAGAATTCAGTAATGCGTTTGCGCTACTCGTCAGTTCCTGTAGTGGTTGCCCCGGTTGGGCGAACACTGGGTGGAGGTTGCGAAATGACCATGCATGCGGACGTGGCGGTGGCAGCGGCTGAAACCTATATCGGATTGGTGGAGGTTGGTGTAGGTCTTATTCCGGGTGGTGGCGGAACAAAAGAATATACGAAGCGAATCAGTGACCGGTTCCTGGATGGGGATGCCGAGATGAACGCTTTGCAAGCCGCCTTTATGAACATAGCCACAGCCAAAGTTGCACTTTCTGCTGAAGAAGCGCGCGAAACCGGTGTATTAAAACCCCAGGATCGGATCATAATCAATAAAGACCGCCAAATTCTGGATGCGAAATCAGCCGTGATTGAGTTAGCTGATGCCGGCTACACGATGCCCGTACAGGCTAGAAACATTCGCGTACTTGGTCAAAGCGGGATGGCCTTGTTTGCTGCCGGAGTAACCGGAATGAAAATGGGAGGATACATCTCCGATCACGATGCCAAGATTGCCATGAAGATTGCCAACATCATGTGTGGAGGTGATTTGAGTTACCCGCAGGAAGTAAGTGAGCAATACCTGTTGGATCTCGAACGTGAAGCTTTTGTGTCGCTATGCGGAGAACGCAAGACACTGGAACGGATCCAGGCGATATTGACAGGAGGTAAACCGTTGAGAAACTAAACACAAAATTGTCTGCTGTTATGTTTTACTACTTAATACTTATCTACTAAAATAAACAATATGGACGCATACATCGTAGCCGGTTACCGTACCGGAGTAGGAAAAGCAAAGAAAGGTAGCTTTCGCTTCGTGCGGCCGGACGATCTGGCATCAGATGTCATTAAGCACCTGGTAAAATCCGTGCCCGGACTTGAAAATAGCATGGTCGATGATCTCATCGTAGGCAATGCTGTGCCTGAAGCCGAGCAAGGCATGCAAATGGGCCGCATGATTTCACTCCTTGCCCTGGGGCAGGAAGTTCCCGGTATGGTTGTGAATCGTTATTGCGGATCGGGAGTTGAAACTATTGCTATCGCAAGTCAGCGCATTCAAGCTGGTATGGCCGACATTATCATTGCCGGTGGAACTGAATCCATGTCGCTGGTTCCCGTGATGGGTATTAAGACAGCTCTTAATTATAGAATTGCAACAGAAAATCCAACCTATTACACCAGCATGGGCCTTACTGCTGAAGAAGTTTCAAAGCAGTACAAGATTTCGCGCGAAGAACAGGATCAATTCTCGTATGAGTCACACATGAAAGCCGCGGCCGCATGGAAGGAGGGTAAGTTCAAAGACGAAGTTGTACCCATTACGGTAAAGGAAGTTTATGTAGACGAAAGCGGGAAGAAAAAAACACGAGAGTTTACAATGGCCACGGATGAAGGCATACGTCCCGATACTACACTGGAAGGGCTTGCGAAATTAAAACCTGTGTTCGCCCTGAACGGCACTGTAACAGCCGGTAATTCTTCTCAGACATCTGATGGTGCTGCATTTGTTGTAGTAATGAGTGAACGAATGGTCAGGCAATTAAACGTTAAGCCAATCGCCCGCATGGTAAGCTATGCAGTGGCAGGTGTTGAACCACGCATTATGGGCATAGGTCCGGTGGCCGCTGTTCCGAAGGCCTTGAAGTTGGCTAATCTGAAGATGGATGATATCGATTTAATTGATCTCAATGAAGCCTTTGCCGCCCAGGCACTGGCCGTTGTGAAAGAGCTCGGCATTGACCGCAACAAACTAAATGTAAATGGTGGTGCGATAGCCGTGGGACATCCATTGGGATCTTCCGGTGCACGATTGTCGGTTCAATTGTTCAATGAACTCCGCAGACGGAAGAAGAAATACGGAATGGTGACGGCTTGTGTAGGTGGCGGACAGGGTGTTGCAGGAATTTATGAACTAATCAATTGACACTTTCAACATAAAACATTAATAACAGAAAATATAACAAGAGAGGTATGGCGACCGAAGCAGCAACTAAAAGAGCAATTAAAGGAGGCGAGTTCCTCATTCGTGAGACGCAAGCAAACGAAATTTTCATCCCGGAAGAATTCAATGAAGAGCAATTAATGATCAGGCAGCAATGTGAGGATTTTTTGAAGAAGGAAATCAACCCAAGGCTGGATGAGATTGATTCTATGAAACACCCTGAACTGATGCCATCATTACTTGATAAGGCAGGAGAGTTAGGGTTGTTGGGCACCTCAGTTCCCCAGGAATTGGGTGGTTTTGGAATGGGTTTCAACACAGCCATGCTGGTAGCAGAAGTTCTTGGCGCTGGTCATTCTTTTGCTGTAGCGATTTCGGCTCACACGGGAATTGGTACGCTACCCATCTTATATTATGGTAATGAAGAACAAAAGAATAAGTACATCCCTAAACTGGCAACCGGTGAATGGAAAGCTGCCTATTGTTTAACCGAGCCTGACTCAGGCTCCGATGCAAACTCAGGAAAGACTAAAGCCACCCTCAGTGCCGATGGAAAACACTACATCATCAACGGTCAAAAAATGTGGATCACCAACGGTGGCTTTGCTGATGTATATACGGTATTCGCCAAGATTGATAACGATAAGAACCTAAGCGCCTTCATCGTTGAAAAATCATTTGGCGGTATTACCATGAATGAAGAAGAAAAGAAAATGGGAATCAAAGGTTCTTCAACCCGTCAGATTTTCTTCAATGATTGTAAAGTACCGGTTGAGAATTTGCTAAGCGAGCGTGAAAATGGATTTAAAATTGCCGTAAACATTCTGAACATCGGTAGGATAAAATTGGGTGTTGCAGCAGTTGGCGGAAGCAAAAAGACGATTTCAACGGCTGTAAATTATGCCAAAGAGCGTAAGCAATTCGGTACTTCTATTGCCCATTTCGGAGCCATTAAATACAAGCTTGCTGAGATGACTACCCGGGTGTTTGCCTCTGAGTCGGCCCATTACCGCGCATCGCAAAATATTGATGATGCCTATGAGGCATTTATAGCCGGAGGTATGGAACCGGGTAAGGCACGGTTAAAGGCACTCGAAGAATTCGCTATTGAGTGTGCCATATTGAAAGTGCACGGATCGGAAGTCCTCGATTACACCGTAGACGAGGGTGTTCAGATTTACGGAGGCATGGGCTTTTCGGCCGAAAGTCCGATGGATCGTGCATATCGTGATGCACGCATTAACAGGATATTTGAAGGCACGAATGAAATCAACCGCCTGCTTACTATTGATATGATTTTAAAACGCGCCATGAAAGGTTCGCTTGACCTGATGAATCCCGCAATGGCCGTACAAAAGGAATTGATGTCAATACCTGATTTTGGAGCAAGTGATGAAGAAGGCGTGTTCGTAAAGGAGAAGAAGGTGTTGGCCAATCTTAAGAAAGCCGGACTGATGGTTGCAGGTGCAGCTGTTCAAAAGTTTATGATGAAACTTTCGGATGAGCAGGAAATTCTAATGAATCTGGCCGACATGCTGATTGAAGGCTATGTAGCTGAATCAACCCTGTTGCGTGTAGAAAAACTGATTGACCTTCGCGGAGAGCAGGCATGCGAAATGCAAAAAGAAATGGCTATGATTTACCTTCATCATGCGGTTAACAAAGCAGCAGCTGCCGGCCGTGAAGCCATCACATCATTTGCAGAGGGAGATGAACAGCGCTTGATGCTTATGGGGCTGAAGCGCTTCACCAAGATTGAGCCCTACAACCTGAAAGAAGCCAGGCGCAAACTGGCCAATTATGTGATTGAAAAAGGGGAATATCCATTCTAAAAGTGAACACGATTTTTGTTCAGATTTGAACATGGCCCGGTTTCGTCCGGGCCTTTTTATTTGATTCCATCCAGATTTGATTGATTGTATTGTCTGGAAAGGTTTTTGAAGGTGAAGGTTGATTTGATTTATTAAATTATGTCAAGGTCTGCCTCTTCTGTATTACTTATCATCCTGATTGTTTTGACCTTTCCATTCTGGATTGGAATTGCCGGTGGAATTTTTGGTTTAGTAGCCGGGTTGTTTGGTGCAGCCATTGGAGTTATGGCCGGAATATTTGGAGCAATAGCGGGTGTTTTTGGAGCAATCTTTGGAATTATTGGAAAATTATTTGGGTGGTTGTTTGGCGGACTTTTTAATTTCCACGTTTTTCCACACATTCATTTCCCGGGACCAGTTACATTTCTTTTAATCATACTGGTTATTGCATTAATTGTTCGTTCGAACAAAACACCTTCTAAGAAGTAGGGTGTTTGTAGTAAAGCGCAGGATTTAAAAAATAATGGGTGTAGACAGGATACCTTCGGATAGCCTTTAACTGAGGACGTTTTCCTTCTGCAAATTCTACTTTGTAATAAAATTCAAATCCCTTTTCAATCCGAACATCTTTTCGAACCATGTACCACTCCTTATCATAGGGGTTTAGAACTTTAACCTGCAGTTTGAATAATCCTTTAATGCGCACAAAACTATTGGGTTGCTT
Source organism: Cyclobacteriaceae bacterium (assembly GCA_025455225.1). Classification (GTDB taxonomy): domain Bacteria; phylum Bacteroidota; class Bacteroidia; order Cytophagales; family Cyclobacteriaceae; genus UBA2336. The sequence goes on from JALOMY010000032.1 coordinate 14,140, forward strand.
ATTGTAGAGTTTACCATTAACGTAAACCTGCATGGCAGAATTTTTCTCGGTTTGGATGGCTATGGTAGATGAATAGCCAAATAATGAGACAGAACTGATGAATAGCAATGCGATTAATCCCAACCTCTTCATATGCATGAGCAATTTGAACAATAATACTGCAAGCTTTATGCCAGTAGTCTTTACTTAGTTCAACGCATAAATTTCAATAACAGTTTAGGTTGATTGTCTCAAAATGAAAATTAACGGGGCAGTATTTAGTTCACCAGCATCTCTTTTCGGAAACCGGAAATGAAATTTTCAAGAGCCTGATACCAGGTCGTGTCGGCATCCCATTTTGTTCCCAGAAAGACGTTATTGAATTCGATTTGACGGAAATAGAACTTATAGACGGGAACATTGGCAGGTATGGTTTTAACTTTTTCGATTCCGTCTGTAAAGGTTATCGATGCCAATGCAGTTTCTGACGGACTAACTTCGTAACCCAATAATTGTTTCGCAGCATACCCTCGGGTATGAACGAACTGAAGAACATAAAAATAGCCCTGCTTACGCAAATCAGCTTCTGATTGGGCTTGGTCCACCAATGCATATTTAAAGGGATAATTTTTCATCACAGCTTCAAGTCGGGCATCGGCTGCTTCCTCTCCGAACTTACGAACTGCAAGCCGGTCAATTTTAAGATCGGAAGCAAAGGCTTCTGTTCGCCTCCCTTCAATAACGTTAACAGCCAGATCGGTTTCAGCCACATCATTAATAAGCATGTTTTGCTTCTTGTAGGTATTTAACACATTGCTGTATACCAGCTGCATTAACTCGCTTAAAGTTGAACTTTCCATTTGCCAGGAAGGTAAACTTAGATCGATTGTGTTTTGTGCAGGCTTGAAAGGCATCAGGGCAATTTTAAACGAACCTCCCTTTTCGATAATTACCAGATTTGAAATTTCCCGCTTGGTGAAATAAATACTGAAAGCTTGTTCAACATCAGGTCCGGCAAATACCCGATCGGTCTCAAAGTATGCAATGGCATCCAGGCCGGTTCGAACCAGGCCTGCATGAATTTCTCCTATTTCCTTTTGTGAAAAATCTGGCGAATACAAGACGGTACTCCGGGTGCTAGTAATCTTTTCCGGCAAAGCACCACCGGGCACCAGCTTACCAATCAATGATTGATTGTCAGGCGTAACTTGTGCCCACGATAATATCGGAACCAATAAGAATGACAGCAACAACTTCATTTTCATTGAATGAGTAACGAAAGAGTACATATTCTATTTCATTCGCTAAAAGATACCAACAAAAAAGCCATCTTGCTCTATTCGTATTGGATACGTCTTTAAATCCGAAGAGCGCGAGGCACACTCCCTGCCGCTTTGAAGATCAAAGCGGTAATTATGCCAGGGACAAACTATTTCACCCAGGTAATTCACCAGGCCCTTACTTAATGATTCACCATTATGTGTGCAAAAATCCTGCACGGCATGGAATTTCTCATGATGCAAAACCAGGCAGATCTTCTTGCCTTGTACTAATACAAGTTGTGGCCGGTCAGGCTGTATCCTTTGCCGGGCTTCTTGCTCACCGGAAAATATTTTTACCCATTGCATGATTCATGTTTGGTGACGTTCACCTTTTTTCTACCTTGACTCAACAGTACAATGCCAAACGTCATGAAATATAGGTTTTCTCTGCTCCTTTTGTTTGTGTCCGTCTGCGGATTCGCTCAAGTAAATGCAAAATTACAATCCAAAGTTGATCAAATGGCGGTGGCTATTGAACCGCGCATGATTGAGTGGCGCAGAAATATTCACCAAAATCCGGAGTTGGGTAACCGTGAATTTAAAACCTCGGCAAAAATTGCAGAACATTTAAAATCGTTGGGCATCGAGGTTCAAACCGGTGTGGCACATACGGGGGTTGTTGGTATTTTGAAAGGAGCAAAGCCAGGCCCTGTAGTAGCGTTACGTGCTGATATGGATGCTTTGCCGGTTACCGAACGGAACAGCCTTCCGTTTGCATCCAAAGAGAGAACCGTATTTAACGGACAGGAAACCGGAGTGATGCATGCTTGTGGCCATGACACACACGTTGCCGTGCTTATGGCAACCGCGGAAATTCTCGCTAAGAACAAGAATGATCTTAAAGGAACCGTTAAGTTTATTTTTCAGCCATCAGAAGAAGGACCACCGGCCGGTGAGGAAGGCGGAGCTTTTCTCATGGTAAAGGAAGGGGTGCTCGATAATCCGAAAGCCGATGTGATTTTTGGAATGCACATTCAATCCATATCCCCTTTGGGAAGAATAACGTACAGGCCAGCTGGTTTAATGGCAGCTTCCGATTGGTTTTCAATTACAGTAAAGGGAAGACAATCTCACGGTTCTGCTCCCTGGATGGGGGTTGATCCCATCGTAGTATCTTCTCAAATTATTATGGGATTGCAGACTATTGTTAGCCGGCAAACTGAGCTGACAAAAGAAGCGGCCGTGATCACCGTGGGTCGATTCCAGTCAGGCATCAGAGAAAATATCATACCTGAGGAAGCTTTTATGGCAGGGACCATAAGAACATTGGATGAAGGCATGCAAGAGATGATTCATGAAAAAATTCGCTTAACGGCCACACGGATTGCCGAGAGTGCGGGGGCAACAGCCGAAGTTGTTATTGATAAGAAGACACCTGTAACGTATAACGATCCGGCATTAACCGAGAAAGTAGTTGCCAGCTTGCAACGGGCTGCGGGTGCCGAGAACGTAGTGCGGATCAATGCTGTAACGGGAGCAGAAGATTTTGCATTCTATCAAAAGAAAATCCCCGGATTTTTCTTTTTTGTTGGCGCCATGCCCCCGGATCAGGATCCGTCAAAAGTACCAGCTCATCACACTCCGGATTTTATGATTGACGAACGGGGAATGCTTACCGGCCTTAAAGCCATGCTCAATCTTACACTCGATTATATGTATCAGAAATAGAGTAATAAAAGCTCAATTTCTGTAACCTGGGTACGTCAGTACGAATTGGCTATTGTTAAAATCGATTGATTCTACATTACAAAATCAGGAGACTGAAAATGTTTCCGCTGATTTCTTTCATTTAACACCAACGATCACCGTTAGTACCAAAAGCCGCTTGTGAAAGAGGGAGTTTCACGATTTTGGGATGTATTACAACCAGAACGTATGAAAGCAAAAATCCTCCTTCTGCTGATCCTTCCCATCATGGTGCTGGCCCAGGAAAAAAAGCCTGTAGTAGCATCTGATCTGATGAAAATTGCAACCGCGAATCAAATTCAAATCTCGCCAGATGGCAGCAAAGCTGTTATGGTAGTTACCCGTAAAGTGGTTAAAAATGAAAGTGATTATTACTATACCCGAAATCTGTATATGGCTGATCTTGGTGGTAAGTATGAAATTACTCAATTGACCTTTGGCGACAAGAATGATGGACAACCCCAATGGTCGCCAGACGGGAAGCAATTAGCCTTTGTACGAAGTGATGGAGATAAATCGCAGATTTGGGTATTGCCATTAACCGGAGGCGAGGCTCGATCACTGACCAAATCAAAATATGGGGCAACACAGCCACGCTGGTCACCGGACGGGAAGACTATTTTATTTACATCGAGTATTCCTATGCATGCTATTGAAGGCACAATTCCATGGCCCAATGAACGGCCTGGAAGGGCCGATGGCGATGAGCCGAATTACAAAAATCTCAAACCGGAAGAGCGCAAAGAAATTAAAAGCAGCATGGATGGAAACCTTGAGGAAGTCAGGGCATGGTTAGCCAGAAATGCGAGTGAGAACAATCCAAGAGTTTTAAACCGGTTGAATTTTCAAGGAGAGTTGGATCTGCAGCCGGGTTTTACGTTTACTCATGTTTTCATAAAAGATGTCAATTCTGATTCCAGGGAAGAGCAGCTAACCAAGGGATTTCAGAATTTCCAGGCTCCCGAATGGTCGCGTGACGGTAAGCGGATATTCTGTCAATCCAAACAACTCACTTCATTGCCAGATCGTGAGCAAGACAATGATTTATGGGTTATCGATGTATCATCAAAGAATGCTTCGCTCTTTCTTGCCTGGCCTGAGTATTCATTAAGTAATCCGGTAGTCTCACCCGATGGAGCACAGATTGTATTTTCAGCAACGCATATCGTAAACAGGCATGCGACTCAATCTCAATTAGCAGTTGTTGCTTCTAATGGAGGTAAACCAACCTTGCTAACTTCAGTTCTTGATCGGGATGTTTCAGGTGCTTCCTGGTCGGCCGACAGCAAGACTATATATTTTACAGCACAAACTGAAGGAGATATTCCTTTGTATTCAGTTCCGGTAAAGGGTGGATCCATTGTTAAAGTATATGGAAATGATAATGGAGTGAATGACTTTGATGTGCGTGGAGACAAGATTGTTTATGCATTAACCGAAACCCGCAACCCCTGGGAAGTTTACCTGTACAACATCAAAGATAAAAGTCAAAAGCAACTTACAAGGTTAAATGAAGATTGGGTTAAGGACAAAATGATTGTTTACCCGAAGGAATATTGGTTAACCAAACCGGATGGAACGAAGATTCAATATTGGGTTATGGAGCCTGCCGGGAAAGATGATGGAATGAAATATCCGGTAATTCTTAACATTCATGGAGGCCCGGCAGCGATGTGGGGCCCCGGAGTATTTTCAATGTGGCATGAGTATCAACTTGAAGCCAGCTGGGGTTACGG
>JALOMY010000256.1 GCA_025455225.1 Cyclobacteriaceae bacterium
GCCTCTACCCTGATTTATACCTGGCAGAACAACCAGATTTCATCGGTTCAGGGTCCTATGAAGTCGATGTCCTACATCATGCCCCTGGTGTTCCTATTTGTGCTGAATTCCTTTCCATCGGGCTTGAGTTTCTACTACTTTGTTTCCAACCTGATAACTTTTGGGCAGCAAGCCATCATCAAACGTTTTGTCGATGAGGACAAAATCAAGCAGGTAATGGAAAACCATCGAAAGCTAATGGCTACGGGAAATGTGAAAAAGTCCAGATTCATGTCGAAACTTGAAGAGGCCATGAAAGCCAGCGAAGAAGCCCGAAAACAAGCCGAAGAAAACCGAAAGAAGAAGAAAAATTAACAATTTGGTGTGAATGGAATGTGGACAAATACGTTCCACAGGGTTCCACGGCCGATCATCATTCCTCTATATTTGCAGTCCTGACACGAATCGTCAGGACTGATTTTTTAAACTTGAAGCCTTTCGATCGGCTTTTCGGTTGAAAGTCATAGAACCAACGACCAATAATTACTCAAAAGCAGGGATGGGAAAAATAATTGCAATTGCTAATCAAAAAGGTGGTGTAGGAAAAACTACTTCGGCTATAAACCTGGCAGCCAGCCTGGCAGTACTGGAAAAGAAAACGCTACTGGTGGATGCTGATCCGCAGGCCAACTCAACATCTGGTTTGGGAATTAATCCGAAAGAAGTCGAAACCGGGCTTTACGAATGCATGATCGATGGTGTTGACCCTAAAGACGCGATTATTACCAATGACCAAATTAAATTCCTGGATATCCTCCCCTCCCACATCGACCTGGTTGGTGCCGAAGTGGAAATGGTTAGTCTATCGGGGCGGGAAGAAAAGATGCGTGAAGCGCTTCAGAAAATAAAAAATGAGTACGATTTCATAATCATCGATTGTTCTCCTTCACTGGGTCTAATCACCATCAATGCATTAACTGCAGCCGACTCGGTGATTATACCGGTGCAATGCGAATACTTTGCTCTTGAAGGTCTTGGCAAATTATTAAACACCATCAAGATCATACAGACCCGGTTAAATCCGAGGTTAGAAATCGAAGGTATTCTGTTAACTCTTTACGATTCCAGAACAAGCCTTGGCAACCAGGTGGTTGAAGAAGTTCGAACGCATTTTAGCAAGATGACATTCCAGACGATAATACCCCGAAACGTAAAGCTCAGCGAATCACCCAGTTTTGGACTTCCTGCCATTATCCATGATGCAGAAAGTAAAGGTGCTATCAGTTATTTAAATCTGGCTCATGAAGTATTGGATAAAAACGGTTTATCGAAATGACAAAGAAGAAAGCATTAGGCCGGGGATTGAACGCACTCCTCAGCGACAGCGAAAAAGACGAACGGCTCGAAACTGATCTTCCCCCACCCGTAGTTCATACGTCACCTTCCGGAAGTATTTCGGAGATTCCGGTTGAGCAGATTGAAGTGAATCCTTTTCAACCCCGTACTCACTTCGATGAAGAATCTCTGCTTGAACTGGCCGAATCCATTAAAGTACATGGTATTATTCAGCCCATAACCGTTCGCAGGCTGGCCCACGCACAATACCAGCTTATCTCCGGTGAGAGACGGTATCAGTCATCCCGACTGGCTGGATTAAAAACGATTCCTGCCTATGTTCGTTCTGCAGACGACCAGCAGATGCTGGAGATGGCTTTAATCGAGAACATTCAGCGCGAAAACCTGAATGCCATAGAAATTGCGCTAAGCTACCAGCGTCTGATTTCGGAATGTAACCTCAACCAGGAACAACTGGGTGACCGGGTCGGCAAAAACCGGGCAACGGTTACCAACTACCTCCGCTTATTGAAACTTCCTCCGGATATTCAGATCGCAGTACGCGATAATAAAATAACGATGGGACATGCGCGGGCACTTATTAATGTTGAAAATCCGGAACAACAACTTTACATTTTCCATAAAATCCTGAGTGAAGATTTATCCGTCCGCAAAGTTGAAGAACTGGTTCGCTCACTCTCCAAACCATCAGCAGAAAAGGAAAAAAGCTCTGCACCTTCTTCAGCCAACCGTGAAATTGTTCATCTTCAATCTCAGCTTTCGTCACACTTTGGCACCCGAGTTGTTGTGAAAAGTGACGGCAAGAAGGGAGAAATTAAAATACCCTTCCTTTCTGTTGAAGACCTGAACCGGATTCTGGACATTCTCAAGATGCACTAATTTCCGGTATCTTTGGTCGCAATAGCGAAATATGAAATCAACTCTACCGGTTGTATTACTCTTGCTTTGCCTGCTTGATACTAAAGCACAACAAGACACTGTTTTGCTAAGTCCGGCAGAACGCGACACCGTACAGCTTAATGCTTACGCTCAACGATACAATCAAAGTAAAGCCATTTTATTTGCAGCGGTATTACCAGGCGCTGGTCAGGTGTACACCAAAAAATACTGGAAACTTCCTTTGGTTTATGGAGGTATTGGTTTCACTGCCTATTATATTAATGTTTATCAAGATGGATACCTGAAATACCGCAATGAGTTATTTTATAATCTTGAAAACGATTTGGAAGGTGAAACCGATCTCAATCCGAATACCGGATTTACAACTTCCCAGCTGCGAACCATTACCGATCGGTACAGGCGCGAACGTGATTTCATGATCATCGTTATGGTTGGTGTCTACGTATTACAAATGATTGATGCTCATGTAGACACGCATCTGAAAGAGTTCGATCTTAATCCCAACTTACACGTTCGGTTTGAGCCCACCTATTACCAGGACCCGCTTGCCGGCAGACTGGGTGGTGTAGCCGTAAAATTCCGCTTTTAACTAAAGATTCATTTACTTATCCTGTATACTTGTAGCACATTAACAAGCATGGATACGTTATTATGAAGATTGCACTCCTGGGTTACGGTAAGATGGGCAAAATCATAGAACGCATTGCCCTGGATCGAGGTCACGAAATTGTTGGCCGTATATCATCCTCCAATCAACATGAATTGAAGAACCTTCAGGCCGATGTGGCCATTGAATTCTCAAATCCCGAAGCTGCCTATACCAACGTAAAATTCTGCATAGAACATAATATTCCGGTTGTTTGTGGCACTACCGGATGGTTAAACCGTAAACCGGAACTTGAAAAACTCACCCGCAACTGTAATGCTGCATTTTTCTATGCGTCTAATTTCAGCGTTGGGGTAAACATCTTTTTCAGATTGAATGAATACCTGGCCCGGATGATGAATGCTCATAATGAATATAATGTTCAGCTGGATGAGGCACATCATACTGAAAAGAAAGATGCTCCAAGCGGTACTGCCATTTCGCTGGCCGAAGGCATTATGAAGCACCTGGAACGTAAAAAAAAGTGGGTAAATCAACCCACGAATAATGAGTCTGAAATTGCCATCAGTTCGTTCCGGATCGACCAGGTACCTGGCACCCATCTGGTTAAATATGTTTCGGAAATTGATGACCTGGAAATACGGCACATTGCTCATTCGCGGGAAGGATTTGCCCGGGGCGCTGTAATGGTAGCCGAATGGATACCGGGTAAAAAAGGCGTTTTAAGCATGGAAGATTTTTTACAATTCTGATTGATAATCCCTTTATTTGCAGGCTTTTAAATTCAACTGAAACGTGAACGCAATTATTCTCACATTCATCATAATCCGGTTAGGTGTTACCATTGGTTACTGGAAATTATTTCAGAAATCGGGAACGGCACCCTGGAAATCACTGATTCCATTTTATTCGGAATATGTAATTATGACGGAGCAGGTGGGCAAACCCAAGTGGTGGTTTATTTACCTTCTGATTCCGGTGGTTAATTTCTTTGCGTACTATGTTTTGATATTCGAAGTATTGCGCTGCTTTGGAAAAAACACGTTATGGAGCCAGATCCTGATCATCTTTACCGGCTTCTTCTATCTGATTTACCTCGGATTTAATCCCTCGGTGAAATACCTGGGCAAACTCAATGAACTTCCCGCAGAAGAAAAGAAATCCCCTCTTGTAGAATGGGCTGAAGCCATCACGTTTGCCGTTGTTGCAGCTACGTTGATACGCTTCCTTTTCATGGAGGCTTACACCATTCCCACCCCTTCCATGGAAAACTCGTTATTGGTAGGTGATTTTCTTTTCGTAAGTAAATTTCATTATGGTACACGTACGCCAAAAACGCCTCTGCAAATTCCATTAACCCATCAAAAAATCTGGTTTACCAATATACCTTCCTATGTTGAGTGGATTCAATTGCCCCAGTACCGGTTGCCGGGAATCTCCCATGTTAAAAGTGGTGATGTAGTTGTTTTCAACATTCCACCCCGGCAATTGAATGACAACAAGGATTACCCGGTCGATTTAAAAACCAATTACATTAAAAGGTGCATTGCAGCGGCAGGCGAAACCCTGGAGATTAAAGACAAAAAAATATTCATTGACGGAAATCCTTTCCGGGATCATAATCTGGTTCAATGGAGTTACCAGGTTGTTGCCAATGGCCTGATTAACCAGCGCAACCTGGATCGCCTGGGTATTGGAGAAGAAGATTATCAGGTAACCGGAAGACCGGATGACAACAGTGTGGAATACATTATGTGGCTTACA
>JALOMY010000257.1 GCA_025455225.1 Cyclobacteriaceae bacterium
AGATATCTTGTCAAGAAAAGATGATGATCTCTATGCTTTGGTTGATTACGTGCAAAAAAATGGTACGACACAGATCCCGCGAAGCACAGCAAATCGTTTTACCATCGGATTTTCGAATGACTCAAAATTTGAAGATGAATTCTACAAAACGATGAGCCATTACTGTACGATTCAGGGAGCGCGTTTTGAAAGGAATGTAAAGCTAACAGATCTATTTCCGGGAGAGATCAAAAAACCCGCATTAAAAAAAACGAGAGATTGATGGGGTTATCTATGTAGGTAAAGTACCTCAGATCGTATTTGAGGTAAATGGTGCCGATCATTACAACAATAGAAAGCGAATGGAGTCCGATAGACTTAAGGCGCAATTACTGAATAGCAAAAATCTTAAATTGATTCTGATCCCTAATCAATATGTAAAGCACTATGAATTTATTCGGGAACTAATAAACAAGATCAAAGGCGGTACGTATCAAAAAACATTATTTGATTACTGATATTGTTTTTCCTCGTTCCCTGCAAAGTCTCCCGTCCCGGCATTGTTGCGGTTGTTTAGTGAACTTTTGTTTCAGGATCCGAAACGTATTATCTTACTTAAATGAAGATAATTTTTACCAGTGTCATTTGGCTGTGTTCAGTCGCTACCTCAGTTGCCCAATACTTTAGTGGTGAAGTAGAATACCAGGTGCGTATTGTAGCCAAAGTAAAGGATCTTAACACAGATAGCATAATGGCACAGCAGCCGGGCACCGGTTCGGTATATAAGATTACAGATGGTTTTTATAAGTCAACCTATTATAGAGAAGGCCGTGAGACTTATTCGTATACATACCACGGTAATACAAAGCTTATGTATGATTCAGACGCAGGTAAAGATTACATCACATTTCGGGATTCACGCAAGGCCAATAACGTCCGCATTCGTTCCATCATTTACAAAGACAGTGTGCGCGTGGTGGCAGGCTATGAGTGCTTTATGGTCGAACGGGTGTATGAGAATTATATCAGTAAAACCTTTTACGCCAAAGACTTGAAGATCAACTCCGATTCTTTTAAAGATCATGCAACTGGTGATTGGTATAACCAGATTAGAGAAGTGAATGGAGCATTAAGTTTGGGTTCCGTGAATGAGTATGCATCGCACATCGAAGTAAATGAAGTGGTACGCGTTACACCTGCAAAATTAACGGGCGAAGATTTTGAGTTGCCTCCTGATAAGCCGGTGGTAGCTTCCGCTCTCGCACTCGATGAGCGAGTAGAGTTGATTCTACCGTCCACAGAGACGGTGTCTTGTTACCAGGAGAAATCAACAGCCGCGTTGAAAGATATTGCACAAATTAAGCATGTGTGCTATGTAGGATTTATTGTAAAGGCAGATGGTACAATTATCCATACCGAGCCATATGAAAAAGATGATTACGGCCTATATAAAGTGGCTGTTGAAGTGGTCGAGAAATGCGGTTTAAAGTTTAAACCCGGAAGACTGGATGGCAAAGCAGTTGATTCGTGGGTTTATTTTCCTGTAGAGTTTTCGAAGTAATTGGAAACAAATAGCCAGTATCAAATAGGGTGTTGCTTCATGGTTATCGGGGTTATTCGGCCCGGATCATTGATTAACATATTTGGTTGACATTTTAGTTTATAATTTGCATTTTTGTAAACCTAAAACCTCCATTTTGCGTTTTCCTAACAAAAACCTCTTATATGAATCAATTTGCAGAACGGCTTAAGTCGGCCAGGGTCATGGCCGGCCTTTCCCTGCAGGAATTGGCGGATACGCTTGAAAATCGTGTTTCCAGACAGGCTCTTCACAAATACGAGAAAGGCAATTTCATGCCCGATAGTGAAATGATTGGCTATTTGTGTGATGCCCTGGGTGTTCGCCCGGATTACTTTTTCCGGAAAGAAGTGGTAGAACTTGAGGAAATTGAGTTTAGAAAACTAACTCGTTTTCCAACCAAGAGTAAGAACAGTTTGATTGAAAAAACCAAAGACATTCTCGCCCGGTACCTGGAGTTGGAAGAAATTCTGAACATTGAAACTAAATTCAGCATCAACTTTCCTCATCAGCCTATTCGCTCCATAGAACACGTAGAAGAGTTTGTAACTAAGCTTAGAGCCCAGCTTAAATTGGGGCTTGATCCAATTTTCAATTTGGTTGAGTTACTGGAAGACAATCACATTAAGGTAATGGAAATTACATCAGAGGATAGCTTTGATGGGTTGTCTGCATGGGCCAATAACAAACAAGTTCCGGTAATTGTATTGAACAGGGCCAAACTAAAATCACTGGATAGGAAAAGATTTACTGCACTGCATGAGCTTGGTCATTTGGTCTTAAACCTGGAAGGATTAACCGACAAGGAAAAGGAAAAATACTGTAACTACTTCGCAGGTGCCATGCTACTACCAGAAGCAACTCTGATAAAAGAAGTGGGTAGAAAACGCCATAAAGTACTTATCGCTGAATTAGGAGCAATCAAAAAACAATACGGCATTTCTATTCAGGCAATCGCGTATCGAATGAAAGAATTGGAAATAATCTCCGAATCGTACTTCAAACAATTCATGTTCTTTATTAGTCAGATGGGTTACAAAACTGAAGAACCCATTGAGTTTGACTATAAGGGCCAGGAAGAGTCTTATCGTTTTAATCAGTTACTGTTACGCGCGCTGGCGGAAGAACATATTTCGATGAGTAAAGCTGCGGCACTTTCCAATGTGAAGCTTGCAGAATTCCGTGAAAAGAATCTTGCTCTTGGCTAATGAAAATTGTAGTAACGGATGCCTGCATCTTTATAGATGTGATCAAGCTTAATCTCACGGCCAAATTCTTTGGCCTTGAGTTAGACATTCATACTACCGCAGATATAATCAATGAACTCTATCCGGACCAAAAGCAAATTTTAGAAGGATACAGGTCTACCACAAAATTAACGGTTCATGTTCTTTCGGGTGAGGAGCAATTGGCATTGATGGAACAAGAATATCCTAAAGCACTTACCCCTGAAGATCTCTCTGTCATTTTCACTGCCCAAAAACTTGGAGACGCAACCGTATTAAGTAGCGATAAGCCATTAAGAAAGTACGCAAAGAAGCTATCGATCGAATATCACGGCATGCTTTGGATATTAGATCAACTCGTTGCTCAAGGGTTATTATCAAAGCAAGAAGCGATTGCAAAACTTAATGCATGGATAAACTCAAACTTGATTTACAGAGACAACGATGAAATTAAAGATGAGGTTGATAAGCGAATAAAGGCCTGGTCAAAATAACAATCAGGTTATAACCTGATAAAAGCAAATTGAAAATCAGGCTATATTCTGATAAATCAACAAGATCAGGCATTCAGGAGTTGGTTTAGGGCAGGTAACAGATGGCTGATTATTAATCTGAATTTCCACGCACAATGCCTCCCGGTGCTGATCTGGAATCCTTCCCGCTTTCTACTTTACGGGTTCAATAACATACGCATATGAGTACACCTTGTCCTTCAACCGGTATTGCTCATGGGGCTGGGCGCCCCAGCTGTTGTCTCCGCCTACTCCGCGTTGATTCAGATCAATATGCACGGAAATAAAATCGCGTTCGTTCAGGTCAGACGGATGCTGGCTCTTCTTGGTCAGGCCCGGATCCAGGTCTTCAGCCGTATAAGGCAACGCACTGAAACAAATCGGCTGAACACCCCTGAACTGTACACCCACACCTTGTGCATTGGTAAACTGCACCCACCGGTTATCGGTGCGGTACGCATTCTCCTGCGGCCGGATGTAGTTGGCCACAAACTGGTCGCTTAACTTCTGCTGGTATTCCCCCAGGAAAGAAGCCGTGTTGCGGTCGGAATAATTTTCCCACGGTCCGCGCCCGTAGTACGTGATGTTCTCCAGCGTCTTCGGCAGTTGGAGCCGCATGCCGAAGCGCGGCAGCTCCGGCAGCTGGCGTGAACCTTTATCGATGCGGGCTTCCACTTTGATCGAACCGTTCTTCAGAATGGTGTAACGCAGGGTGTAGGGAACTTCCACATCGGTGAGCATTCCGTTCACTTCAATCAAATAGCCTTCGCTTACTGGTTCTGGTTTCACCGAAACTACCTTGCGGTTGATGTGGGCCGTGCGCCATACACCCAACAGCTCTTGCATGTTGCTGCCAAAGTCGTTGTCGATGGGTGCGCGCCAGAAATACAAGGACGGAAAAGTTTCCAGCACGGGCTTTCCGTCTTTGGTGTAGGAAGTTAACTCGCCCCTTCGCAGATCGAATCGTCCGGCTATCGGGCCGCTGGAAAATTCAACGGCAAATTCACTGGTCTTAATTTCCAGGTTTCCTTCCGGTGACTTCATGCGGGTAAAGTAGTCATTCGTTCTGCCGCCAAATTCTTCGCGTGCCGCTTCATGACCGGCCGGTATCAGTGGCTCATCGTTCCTTGTATAGGCAAAAATCTGAAGTACATATTCCCCATCTTTGCCGATGGAAGGCAAGTTCAGCTTCACTTCCTTCGATGATTCCGGGCTCAATGCCACTTCAAAATTTCCGGATTGAATTTCTTTTCCGTCTTTCCTCAACACCCATTTGAATGCATAGTTGTTAAGTGTAATGAAGTTG
>JALOMY010000033.1 GCA_025455225.1 Cyclobacteriaceae bacterium
ACAGATTTTGCGTGCATTCAAAAACAAACAAATCAATTTTCTGATCGGCACCGATGTTCTTTCACGCGGAATTGATGTGGAGGGCATCAGCATGGTTATAAACTGGGATGTTCCTCCTGACCCGGAAGATTATGTGCATCGTATCGGTCGGACCGCGCGAGCCGAAACAACCGGTACTGCCATTACCTTCATTAATGAAAAAGATCAGAAACGATTCCAGAGCATCGAAAACCTGATTGGTACCGAAATAACCAAATTGCCGTTGTCCGAATTTCTTGGGGAGGGACCGTCTTACAATCCTCAATCAAAGAAGGGAAGCTTCCATAAGCAAAGGGGCAAGTTCAGGAGAAACCGAAATGCCAGAAAATCTTCCGGTAAGGCTCAATAAATAATTCGCCTCCCGCTGGACGTAATGCATTCAACACGTACTGCATTGGTTGGCGAACATTCAAGGATCCATAAGTCTCCGTTAGGTGCGCTTAATACTCCGGTGGGCGACCAGTTAATGCCGGTTTCAGCAACCGAAAACACCTTCCCGCCCGGAGTGATTTTCTTTACTTTACGGCCTCCATACACAGCAACATAAACATTCTCCTGTTTATCGGTAGTAATGCCCATCAAGTGGTGCGGATCGTTTACAAAAAACTGAAAAAGACTTTGCTCCTGTAACTGGGTGGCAAGCGTTTCAACATGACCTCGGCCGTCTACCTTCTTCACATCGTATAAGTCGACCAGGTAAATCGTTCCGGATGGTGAGGAGGTCATCCACCGGATATCGTTCAAGCATTGATCACCCAATTTTACCTGCTCATTATTCTTGTCCGAACGAATTACATGCTGGCACTTTTCTTCCCGGTTTGCCCAATACATATTGCCGTGATGATCACGTACAAAGCTATACTCCGAACGAAATCCTTCCATATCGGGAATGATCTTTTCAATTTTTCCTTCAGCTGAGTACTTCCAGATAAAATGCCCCCAGGTATCCACCTGTTCACCGTTATACCAGAGATGTTCGCCAAAGAGATTATCCTGCTGATCCATATAAAGTTCATGGGTATGAACTCCCTGAACAACAACTGATTTTTTCCCCCTTGTATCAATCTTCCAAACCCTGCTCAAATCTGTGTAATACACATTTCCTTTGCTGTCCATTACAATTCCAACACCGGGGTGTGCATAATGCATGGCAGCGTCCAATAAAAACAGTAAGATGAAAACCGATTTCATATAGCAACACTTAATATCCGGGTATATTCAATCCCAGTATAATATCACGTTTACCGATCCACACTCCTTTATCATTCATTTGGAGGGAAATGATTCCAGGGCCTCCTCGCTTTTGCTGGTGTGCTTTCTCCTGATCCGTTAATAATGGGTCATCATCAAACAAAAAATCATCAATCCAATAATGTGAATAGCCAGGTTCCTTGATAATGGGATGTATGTGTTGCGGATTACGACTATCTGGATAGGAGGCAGGCCGTATGGTTTTGATTTGATACCGTCCGAGTTCATCGGTTTTCACCCAACCCCGCAAATGTCCGTGTCGCTTGGCTTTTGTTTGGTTAGGATCAGGCGAGTATAAGCCACGATGATCTGTATGATAAACATAAAGGATAACTCCGGATGCCGGAGTTTTACCATCACGCTTAAAGATTGTTCCGCTGATGACAAGGGGCTCACCGGGTTCATTATCTCCGGCCAGGTCGGTATGCCAGGAAAGGTTACCGGGCATACCTTCATACATAAGCTGACAGTCTTCACAAGAACCACCGGCTTTTTTATCGGAAGCTGATTGAGATTGTGAACAGCCGATGAGCACAAAATGACTCACGGCCAACACGGTTAAAAATAACGTCTTCATATTGGGTGCTTTGGTCATGATGAAAATACGAGTACAGGGTAACCTTGTATTGGAAATCTGACCACCTGTTCAAAATTCTTGACGAAATACCAGTAAGGATAACCAGGCAGATCGTACAAAGAATTAATTTTCGTTGATGGATAAAGTATTCCGCTATAAAATCGACCATCTTATTTTTTGGTTGCTGACCATTGGCTTTCATGCCTACACGCATTCACACCTGATCAGGGAAGCCGGCACGGGTCAATTTATTATGGAACTGGTGGTGCGAAATGGATTGCTGGCCCTTGTTATTTATAGCAACCTCTTGCTTATAATACCGTGGATCAGCAAGAATAAAAACTATTTCATCGGCATTCTGCTCATTGTATTATCCGTTCTGGCGTACGTCTTAATAAAAAATGCACACGATGCGTATTTGTATGGATATGTGTTGGGAAATCCCGCGCGTCAGTCCCTTGTATACAACACCTATTATAACCTTGCCATTGTTATATTCTACCTTGCCTTCGCATTTACCCTTCACTTAAGCAAGCAATGGTATGTTCAGCAGCAACTAATCCGGAATATGGAACTGGAAAAACTAAATGCCGAACTGGAATACCTCAAAGCCCAGATCAATCCGCATTTTCTGTTCAACTCGTTGAACACAGTTTTTTTTCAAATTGAAAAAGAAAACCAGGTTGCTCGTGAAACCCTATCGAAGTTTTCAGATATGTTACGGTACCAACTCTATGAATGTACCGGAAACGAAATAGCCATTGAAAAGGAAATTCGGTATCTGCAGAACTACGTTGAACTTCAACGGTTGCGAAAAGACGAAAACTATTCCATTCGATTCACGTGTTCTGAAAACATGAATCATTTTTCCATCCCTCCACTGCTTTTGTTGCCTTTCATTGAAAATGCATTCAAACACGTATCCCATTTCAGTGACAGGGAAAATGAAATCAAAATTTCCCTCGACAAATCCGATGATCAGTTTCAACTAATCGTTTACAATACCAAGGAACCGAAACCAAATACAAACACAGGAGGCATTGGCTTGAAAAATGTAATACGAAGACTCGAGTTGATTTATAAGGACCAGTACAAACTCACTATTTCTGAAAAACCGGAAACCTACGAAGCACGTCTTATACTGAAAGTAACCGGTTAATCTTTTAATGATAAAGCTAAACCCGACTCCATGAAACTGAATTGCCTGATTGTAGATGATGAACCTATTGCCCGCAAGGGTATGGCGGAATATGTTAAAGAGGTCGATTTTCTGAACCTGGTTGGTGTTTGCGAACATGCTGTTAAAGCTTCGTCCATTCTGAACGCACAAAAAATTGATTTGCTTCTGCTCGATATTCATATGCCCAGGCTTTCAGGCATCGAATTTCTCAAGACATTGTCCAATCCCCCCATGGTTATACTGGTTACTGCATACCCGGAATACGCCCTGGAAGGTTATGAACTCGATGTTGTGGATTACCTGGTGAAGCCGGTTTCATGGGAACGCTTTATCAAAGCAGTTCAAAAAGCCCATGATTTTTTCCTTTTGAAGCACAAAGCTGAATCAACTTCCCCAACTCCAACCGATTATTTTTTTATTAAATGCGACCATAAGTTTGAAAAAGTAAATTACCGGGATGTGCTTTATATCGAAGCTATGCAGAACTACTGCATCATTCATACTATTGAGCGCAAGATGATTACCTACATTACCCTAAGCAGCCTGGAAAATCAATTGCCTGCTGATCGCTTTTTAAAAGTGCATAAATCATACCTGGTATCCATCGAAAAAATCAATTCGCTTGACGGCCAGGAAATCATTATCGGTCGTTCGCGAATTCCTGTCAGCCGAAATCTTAAGGAGGAGGTCTTTGCTAAAATTATGGGCAATAATCTTTACAAGAGAAACTGAAAAAACTTTCTTCAGCACATCAACCGAATGGCGAAAATGATGCCTCTACGTGTAACGGAAGGAAAATTTAAACTCCAAGCAGGTCAGGAGGCTCCTAACCAATTATTACTGATGTTGAAAACACTTTCCGTTTGAATTTGCGGTTAAGCGCTGGCAGCGATTTCCTTCGGCTGTCTTACCGGTGCATCGCTTCTGCTTTTTGCCCGTAGTGGTATTGGGTTTACATATTTCACATGCCGTCTTTTTATCGGCCTTGGCTTTGGAAAGCTTTACGGGGCTGGCATCGGCCGAATACCGGCAATCGGCTGTGTGGTACTTATCACCGGTTGGAGTTGTATAGACCGTTTGTGCATGTGCAGTACTGGTCAGTCCACAAATAATGAAAAAGGCAAGCGTCAGGATCCATTTCATAGATAAAAATTTCAAATTAGAAGTACATAATCAAGTGCATTATCCAATATAAAATTGAGAATAACTCCATTAATCGTCAAATGAGTGAATGATGCCATTAATTAAAACTGCTGTTACAACTCCATTGCGCTTGAACACCAGCGAAGGATTACCACCCATTCGAATAATACGTTCTTTTTCCGGAAGCACAGAGTAAACATTTACCGGCATTTGTTTTGGTACTGTGAAAGGATCTGCCTTTTGCTGAACAACAAATTCAGTAAAGCCTTGCTTCATTAAACCGGTTATGTCGGTATTCATTAATTCGCTTACCGACTCAAAGATCCGGTTATATAATTTGCCGGGCTCAACCGTTAAACCTGTGGCATCAAATACTGCATAGGCATGGGAAGTCTGAAGATCGCCCAGATCGGCAATAAAAGCCTCTGCATAATAGTACCTGAAATTATCATTGTCGATCTCCCTGCGATCCATCGCCACATCGCGGATCACGCCCTCAAAATTCAGGTTGGTAATTATCAATTCATGCAACCTTCGGTGAGAATTCTTTGGGATCTGGTAATAGGATTTTACATTCAGTTTATGAAACGATCCGGTGGCCATACTTTCGAGTGCACTTAGCAACATCACAAAATTCAGTTTACGGATTTCCTGACGTTCCCAATCGTTTTGATATCCTCCTGATTCAATAAGCACCGTTCGTGATCCCCATTTCTGTATGTTATCGCCAAAGGCTCGCGGTTCAAATTCATCATTGTATATTCCTATGTTACCGGGAATGAACGGCAGGAGCTGATTGTAAATGTGCCGTACCATCTTCATGGCATCTCCGCGGGTTTGATTAACCTGCCGGCTTTCGTTGTATGGAGGAGCAAGCAGGGAAACGGATGCAGGTTTACCGTTTACAGAAGTTGCCCGGCCCTGGTCGTGCAGATTAAATGCCCAGTCAGCCTGCAGACTGTCTCGTACACGCTTTAAAATCCGGCCTTCCGGAGTTTGCAATCGAATAGCATCGCGATTGATATCAATCCCATGAACATTTCTCCGTGTAAAGCGTGCAGCTCCATCCGGGTTCAGCATGGGTATGAAATATAAGGTTAATGATTCACGTATCTTTTTCCGGGTTGCATCAAAACCATCGTCTTTAGAAGCAAGCCACTGAAACAGATCGGCTAATGCTTGCGTAGCGGTTGGCTCATCGCCATGCATCTGCGACCACAGAAGGATACGTTCCGGCCCCTGTCCGTAGGTTACCATTTTAATGGAGCGCCCTTCCACTGATTTACCGGCTTCCTGTACTGAAAATTCATTACCCAGCCGGCTGAGCAGCGCCATGATGTCTTCATGTTTAAAGCGTCTGTCGGACAACGATTTTTCCCGGTAGACATCATACCGGTTATAAAGCTGTTGATTGAGTTGAGCCAGCGTGGTTATGGAAATAAATCCAAACATCAACAACAAGGTGCATCGCATAGAATATTGATTGAGTAAGCTTACGGTTTACGAAGGGTGGTCAGTATTTCATTAAGTTTCAGTAATGCTTCTACCGGGCTGATGGTATTAATATCGATGGTCTCCAGCATTTCCTGAACTTTCTTGTACTTAGGATCCATCTCAAACAAACTCATCTGATGTGTTGCTTTGGGTAATTCCTGCAATTTTTTCCGGGGTTCATTTTTATGTTTTTCCTTTTCAAGAAATTGCAATACTTCATTGGCTCGGAGTACAACCTTATTCGGGATGCCTGCCAGCTGCGCCACATGTATTCCAAAGCTGTGTTCGCTTCCTCCTTCCTTCAGTTTACGCATGAATATGATCTTATCACCTACCTCTTTCACGCTGACGTTGAAATTCTTAACCCGGACAAAATCTTCAGTCAGCTGGTTGAGTTCGTGATAATGTGTGGCGAAGAGAGTCTTGGGCCGGTAATCTTTATGTTGATGCAAAAATTCCACGATTGCCCAGGCAATGGAAACCCCATCGTACGTGGAAGTGCCCCGACCAATCTCATCCATGAGAATAAGGCTGCGGTTGCTTAGGTTATTCAGAATGCTGGCCGTTTCAATCATTTCCACCATGAATGTTGACTCCCCCTTGGAAAGGTTATCCGAAGCCCCGACACGTGTAAAGATCTTATCCACTATTCCAAGGCGTGCCCCTTCAGCCGGAACAAAGCTTCCAATCTGGGCCATCAGGACAATCAAGGCGGTTTGTCTGAGCAATGCCGATTTACCCGCCATATTAGGACCGGTGATTATTAGAATTTGCTGACTGTCGTTATCGAGATACACATCATTCGGTACGTAACTTTCACCTATTGGCAATTGCTTTTCAATAACCGGATGCCGGCCTCCATTAATATTAATGATTGTCGATTCATTGATTTCAGGACGCACGTACTTGTTTTGGCGGGCAATCGCTGAAAAGGAAAGCAAAACATCCAATACCGCTACCGTCCGTGCGTTCTGCTGAATCTGGAGAATGAAATCGGAAGCGTGCTGAACCAATTCCTGAAAGAGGCGCAGTTCAATCACCACCATTTTATCTTCCGCATGAAGAATTTTTTCTTCATAGACCTTCAGTTCTTCCGTAATGTAGCGCTCGGCATTAACCAGTGTTTGTTTGCGGATCCAGTCGGCAGGTACTTTATCCTTATTGGCATTGCTGACTTCCAGGTAATAACCAAAGACCTTGTTGTACGAAATCTTTAATGAGTTAATTCCGGTTCTTTCCACTTCCCGTTTCTGAAGCTGGAGCAGGTAATCCTTGCCTGAGAAAGCAATCTTTCTAAGTTCATCCAATTCGGCATGGATGCCGTCTTTAATAATTCCACCCTGGTTGGTAAGCATGGGGGCATCTTCCCGAAGCTCTTTCTCGATTTTTTCCAACAGGAATTCACAGCGATTTAATTGATCACCTAATTTTTTAAGCTCGGGTGACGAGTGTTGTTCAAGTACTTTTTTAACAGGCGAAATTCGTTGCAGGGATTTTTTGAGCTGAAGCAGCTCGCGCGGATTAATCCGGGCAACAGCCACTTTGGATATCAACCTTTCCAGATCAGCAATATGTCGTAATTCCTCGGTTAAATGATCGGCCAATTCATATTGCTGAAAAAACACATCCACCACCCTTAATCGCTCTTCAATGAGCGACTTCTCCTTTAAGGGTAAGACAATCCACTTTCGCAACAAGCGTGAACCCATGGGTGTAACCGTTTGATCCAGGATCTGAATTAGCGGAACGCCATTCTCAAACGGTGACGATACCAATTCCAGGTTTCGAATGGTGAACTTATCCAGCCATACGTATTGATCTTCATCCAGCCGGGAGATGGAAACAATGTGATGCGTGTCTTTGTGCTCCGTAGCTTCGAGGTAATAAAGAATGGCTCCCGCAGCAATTATCGCTTCGGTTAGTCCTTCAATTCCAAAGCCCTTAAGCGTAGCGGTTTTAAACTGATTCAATAGTTTTTCCTGGGCGTAATCGAAGGCATATACCCAATCATCAAGAGCAAATATGGCGTGGCTCTCACCAAGCGGCTTATCAAAAAATTCCCGCTGACCTTTACTGAATATAATTTCAGCCGGGGCGAAACTCTGAATCAATTTGAAAACATACTGTTCCGTACCATGGGCAGCATAAAACTCACCGGTACTGATATCCAGAAACGATACCCCCATTTGTTGCTTACCGGAATAAACGGAGGCCAGGTAATTATTTTGCTTTTTCTCCAGCACATTATCGTTGAAGGAGACACCGGGCGTAACCAGTTCGGTAACACCGCGCTTAACAATACCCTTTACAAAACGAGGGTCTTCCAACTGATCGCAGATGGCCACACGATGCCCCGCCCGCACAAGTTTAGGCAAGTAGGTGTCCAGGGCATGATGGGGAAAGCCCGCCAGTTCAATCTCAGAAGCCGAGCCATTACCGCGTTTCGTCAATACAATATCAAGAACTTTGGCAGCAGCAACGGCATCCTGCCCAAAGGTTTCATAAAAATCGCCCACTCGGAACAACAGCAAAGCTCCCGGGTACTTCGCCTTGATGGCGTTGTACTGTTTCATGAGGGGGGTTTCTGTTGCCGATACAGCCATATCGGCAAATATAGAAGTTTACCCCCTGCGATTTAATTGGTTTTGTAATAATCCGGCTTGTCATGCTATTAATCAGACAAACAGGAAAGAATGATCAGCATAATAAATAAGTCGATCCGTTTCATGGCTAAGGTTTTAGAATATTTCGCTTGGTTCAGTTTAGGCATTTTGCTTTGCCGGTTGTTATCGTAGAAACCACCCACGCATGACCGACAGGGAAAAGGAATTTACGGATTTGATGAACCAGAACCGGGGCATCCTTTTTAAAGTGATCCGCCTTTATGTCAATCATCCGGAAGACGAACAGGATTTGTTTCAGGAAATACATTTACAGGCCTGGCGGTCGTTCGAACGATTCAATGGCTTGTCCAAATTTTCCACCTGGCTTTACCGAGTCAGTTTAAACACCGTACTCACCTTTAAGCGTAGGGCGATACTCGTGAAACCTGCTGAGGATCTCGAAAATATTGGCGGAGTGCATGAACCCCACACCCGTACCGATGAAAGCGAAGTTCTCTACCTGGCCATACGTGAACTATCGGAGATCGACCGTATGATTATAACCCTTCATTTGGATGGGTATGAGAATGAAGAGATCGCAGATATTTCCGGGTTTACCAAAAATAATGTTGCCGTAAAACTGCATCGCATTAAAGAAGCACTGACGAAAAAACTTAAGCAGTATTAAGCCATGGATTTACACGAAGCATGGAAAAAATTAGAGCATGAACAATTGGAAAAACCGGCCAATTGGAAAACCGTGTTCCATCCTGAAAAAGGACGGTCGAAGCATCCTGCACTCCGGTTGAAGAAAAGCCTGGAGATTACTCTTGGATTCTCTGTGATCTTCCTTTTCCTGTTTGTGGCCTTATTCTTTATGTTTAGCCCCTGGTTGGTGAAAGTAATGATCGGCATTATTGTCGCAGCGTACATTTTCTTTACCGGGTACAACTTCATCACCTTACAAAAACTGAAGGCACAGCTTCAACAGGCTTTTGAAACATCCCTAAAAGTTGCGCTTCAGCAGATGCATGATATCGTGTATCAATCCATCCGCTTCCAGGAAAAGGCAGCACTCTTTATTTATCCGTTCAGTGTGATGGCCGGTTATATGATGGGGCTTTCCGAGCACAATAACTTTGAACAGGATATTCAGGATATACGGGTGTTAATCGCCCTTCTAATCGCCATCATTATTCTTACACCCGCCTGTTACTACCTGGCGAAGTGGATGTATAAAATATCGTACGATAAATACCTTAATCAACTCAGGAAATTAATTGAAGACATGGATAGCCCGAACTAAGGTTAACGTTTTGCAACCAGAACCCACATGCGATCACCTTTCACCGCGGTGCGATCAACAAAATTTTCATACTGATAGATCAGCAAAAAACCAGCTTGTACCAAATCCTCCCGGGCATATTGTATACCCAACTCATGCTTCCGCTCCTGTTCCGGTCGTGAGAGTTTTTTTCGCTCATCGGCAATGGGTTCACAAATCAATAAGCGGCCTTCAGGTTTCAAGGCTGATTTAATATGCATTAATATTTTTTCGTGATCTTCCATTTCATGATACGCATCGATGATGATGGCAGCATCCAGTGAATTGGGTGGAAGCTTCGGATCATCATAATCGCCCCGTATCACCGTTGCATTTTTAAAACCTTGCTCCGTTAAGATTTCCTTCAACCGGTTAAGTTTGCCTGGTTCAACATCTACTGCATAAACATGGCCTGATTCACCAACAGCCCGAGCTAGTTTCACCGTCATGTACCCTTCATGACAACCGATATCGGCTACGGAATTACCCGGTTTGATGTTTAACAGGCGTATTAGTTCCTGGGGTCGTTGCCAGGAATCGCGCTCAGACCAGGCACTTCTGGTGTAGACATTCCGATACGCGTTCTGTGCCCATGATGAATACGCCAGCAACAAAAAAATCAGATACTTCATGTCCGTTTTAAACGGTCTCTTACCAGTTGATGGTGGTGTGAAACATGATAAACGGTAAAATAAAGCATCTCGCGGAGGGTAAGCTTGCCGAGCAAGGGATGCGGAAGCAAATACTGATCAAGTTGCGCTTCCTGCAGGGTCAGAATCTTTCGTGCAAAATCGTTGTAGGCCTTATTGAATTTTTCAAGCAAAGGCTTTTGCGGCATATCGTGTTTAAATTCCTGCGGGGTAAAAGTCTTGCCTGCACGACCTCCGGCTTCCAGTTTGGCCTTGTATTTCTCAACCACCTGTTCAAACGTACGGCCGGGCCGGTTCGGCTTTCCAAACATAAGTCGTAACATAAATTTGGGTAAACTGAAAGCCAACAACAAAGGCCGCACAGACAATACCAGGTGTTGTACGTTTTCTGCTGGCGACCATTTACCAGGTATGGATCGTTGAACGAAAACAGCGGCCGGTAGTGAATTAAAATACGCAGAGGCCATTAAAACTTCCTGGTTAAGTTTTTGAATGATTTCTTCTTTCTTCATTATGCCAAACTACAAAATACCGGTGTCTTACATTTTACTACTTATGTATACTTTTGACTATGAAAAAACTCAAACTCGAAGAGCTCGGTCGTATTTCAGTTAACCAGTTTAAAGAAGCAGAAAAAATACCGGTTTGCCTTGTGCTTGACAATGTACGAAGCCTTCACAACGTGGGCTCTGCTTTCCGCACGGCTGATGCCTTCCGGGTTGAAAAAATCTATTTAACCGGAATTACCGGGACACCTCCTCATCGGGAAATTCACAAAACTGCGCTGGGTGCTACTGAATCGGTTGATTGGGAATATGCTGAGAATCCTCCGCAGGTTGTTACCCGATTAAAACAAAACGGATATCAAATTATTGTTGTTGAACAAACCGATAAAAGTACTCCTCTTCAGGAATTCACTCCTCATCATAATGAAAAGTTATGCCTGGTATTTGGCAATGAAATTCACGGAGTAAGTGAAGGGGTGATTGAAGTTGCCGATGTTGCGCTGGAAATTCCACAAACCGGCACCAAACATTCGCTTAATATTTCAGTTTGTGTCGGCATTGTTATCTGGCATTTATTCAGCCGGCTTTATTTGTAAGAATAGCAAGTAAAGGTTAAGCGGATGGCTGATTCTGATATAAACATTGCATACCTTATTTAACCATCCGCTTTCTCATTCAATTGTCCCGGTTTACTACCAATCCGTTTTCAGGAACCCATTTATCATATTCCATGTACCGGGCTACGCGCAAGGCCTCTTCCTTTCCATGAATTTTCTCAAGAACATGAAGCGCTCCGTCAATGCCAGCCGATACACCGGCCGTTGTAATGATGTTGCCATTATCCACAAACCGGGTATTCTCCATCACTTCCGTAGCGGGTGCAAATTGCCTGAAGCGGTCAATAGCTCCATGCCAGGTTGTTGCCTTTTTCCCTTCCAGTAATCCTGCCTTGGCCAGCAGGAAAGCACCGGTGCATACCGACATTAATAGTTGGGTGGAGCTGTTCTTCCGAATCCACTCTATCACCTCATTATTGCTAACAGAAGGTCGGGTATTGCCACCTGGAAGAATAATAATATCAGGATTCGGTGCCCGGTCAAGGCTGTAATCCGGCTGTATGTGCAAAAATCCCTGGCTCACAACAGGCTTCCCATCAACTGAAACGGTGTACACGTTAAAATTCTTTGATGCCGCAAAAACTTCACCCGGTCCTGCAAAGTCAAGAAGTTCAACGCCTTCATATAAAAAGATAGCTACATTTTTCATTGCATCGGCTTTCATTAAGTCCATTCCGCATACCGGACATTTTCCGGGGT
The DNA here is from genome assembly GCA_025455225.1 of Cyclobacteriaceae bacterium. Taxonomy (GTDB): domain Bacteria; phylum Bacteroidota; class Bacteroidia; order Cytophagales; family Cyclobacteriaceae; genus UBA2336. The sequence goes on from JALOMY010000033.1 coordinate 12,084, forward strand.
TGTCAAAAATACGATTATGGCAATCGGTGCCGCAAGGCGGACAAACATATTGATCGGTACGTGCCGAAAATTGTGCCTGTACCTTTACGGATACAATTGTTGCTATACCAACGATTAGTCCGCATGTAAGAATTATGGATCGTCTGTTCATGGTGTTGTTTTTAATCTTGACATGTATACGAGCATGAAGCGATCCCGGAGGAGTAATGAACCGCCAAACACCGGACCATTCAGGACAACTATTCCTGTTCTTGCAATTTGTAATCTGACGATCCCTGATATGTCAAATTCCCATGGAAATTTGACACCTTTGCATCGAAATACGAGAACCATTGAATTCCGATCGTTACCAGCAACGCGGGGTTTCCGCCAGCAAAGAAGATGTGCACCAGGCCATCAGCAAACTTGACAAGGGTTTGTACCCGAAAGCCTTTTGCAAAATTGTAGAAGATCACCTGGGTGGTGATGCGGATTACTGCACCGTAATGCATGCTGATGGTGCCGGCACCAAATCTTCGCTCGCTTACATTTATTGGAAAGAAACCGGAGACATATCGGTATGGAAAGGTATTGCCCAGGATGCCATCATTATGAATGTGGATGATTTGTTATGCGTGGGTGCCACCGAAAATATTTTACTTTCCTCCACCATTGGCCGTAATAAAAACCTGATTCCCGGTGAGGTTATCTCGGCCATCATCAACGGTACCGAAGAAGTATTGGAAATGTTGCGAAAGCATGGATTAAACATCCGCAGCACCGGAGGGGAAACGGCTGATGTTGGGGATTTGGTTCGAACCATCATCGTTGACAGCACCGTAACCGCCCGCATGAAACGCAGCGATGTGATTGACAACAGTCGTATAAAGGCCGGAGATGTAATTGTCGGATTGGCTTCCTACGGACAAGCCGTATATGAAAGCGAATACAACAGCGGCATGGGCAGCAACGGACTCACCTCGGCACGCCACGATGTATTTGCCAAAGTGTATGCCACAAAATATCCCGAATCATTCGATAAAGATGTGTCTGCCGATTTGGTGTATACGGGAAAATATAAAGTAACCGATGAATTGCCCGGTACTCCGCTCAACATTGGGAAGCTTGTGCTATCACCCACGCGCACATATGCGCCCATCATGATTGACGTGTTCAAAGAACTTCGCCAACACATTCATGGTTTGGTACATTGTAGTGGTGGGGCACAAACCAAAGTGCTGCATTTTGTTGAAAATCTTCATGTCATTAAAGATAACCTGTTCGAAACGCCACCGTTATTTAAACTAATTCACGATGCAAGCCTGCCTGCCGGTCAGGCAGGCGGTACCGATCTGAAAGAAATGTACAAAGTGTTTAACATGGGCCACCGCATGGAGATTTACCTGGATGAAAAATACGCCCAACAGGTAATTGACATTTCAAAAAGCTTTGGTGTGGATGCAAAAGTTATTGGACGGGTTGAGGCAGCAGACACCAAAAAGGTTACACTGAAAACAGCACAGGGAACCTTTGTCTATTAACCAATAGGCGTTCATATCCGCACGTCCGCTCACGTTTACGAACAGTAAATAACTCAGAAAACGTACAATTCAAGGCTGAATTGGGGTTGGTATGCCTTTGGTTAAAGATCTTCAAACCATAACCCATGTTCCGCTATTCCCTTTTACTCTTCCTGCGCAACCTCAAGCGGCAAAAATTATTTTCTGCCATCAACTTGTTAGGATTAACCTCCAGCATTGCCTGTGCGTTGTTGATGTATCTCTATGTGCATCACGAGCTGAGTTATGATCGCTTTCATAATCAGGCTGAAAGA
>JALOMY010000258.1 GCA_025455225.1 Cyclobacteriaceae bacterium
CGGATCATCGGCCTTTTGATTTTCCAGGTCGTCACCCCTGTACCATTCTTTACGCACACCGGAAGTATGATGTCCTAACAACGGGCATTTGGCATGAACAATAATGGGCTCTCGCTTCTTTCTGACCAGGTTGATGGCCTTTTTTATTCCTTCATAACTGCTGACGAAATCGGAACCATCAACACGCATGCGGTTCATTCCTTTAAACCCGGCAGCATACTCATACGCATCCATGGCGCGCATCTCTGCACCAGTTGCTGAAATGCCCCAGTTGTTATCTTGCACGAGGTAAATGATCGGGAGTTTCTTCAATACCGCCATCTGAAACGCTTCAGCCACTTCTCCCTCCGTAACTGATCCATCGCCTAAGGAACAAAGTACAATCGGTTTATTTTTCCCTTGTATAAGTTTTTGAGATTCGAGATAATGAATTCCGTGCGCCATGCCGGTAGCCGGGATGGCCTGCATACCGGTTGCTGAGCTTTGATGAGGAATGATGGGGAATCCTTCCCGCTTAAGGGAAGGGTGGCCATAATAAGTACGCCCACCCGAAAATGGATCATCGCGTTTCGCCATGAGTTGCAGCATTAATTCATAAGGCTCAAGGCCCATCGCCAGCAACATGGACTCATCCCGGTAATAAAGCGAAGCATAGTCCCACGGTTTTAGTTGCAAACCGGCTGCAAGCTGAATGGCCTCATGTCCGCGCGAAGTACTGTGAACATATTTACTGCAGATCTCCCTGTTTTCATCGTATGTTTCCGCCATGCGCCTGGCCATGCACATCAACGCATAGGCTTTAAGCAGAATTTTCTCATCCACTTTTGATTTGATGACTGTATTTTTCTCAGACGCTTTAACCAATTCACCCATATTCAATTCTTCTTAAGATCAACGGTTAAAGATACTGATTTTGAATTTGATGAGATGCAAACCAATTCACAGGAACAGCCAGAAGAATGATCAAAATCATTGTGCTAAATGATTGCGGTCATCGCTTTTTTAAAGATGGGAAACCATCTTGGTATCAGATAAGCAAAAGCCTATCAGAAATTTTAAGAGGAAAAGTTATGACACTGCTTAAAACACCGGTATTACCAAGCTTGTTTACGGACAAGTGGATGTCTGATTTCTTCGACAACGATCGTTTCTTTGATGCAGACTGGCTGAAAAGAATGCAGGTCGTTCCCGCAGTGAACAAAAAGGATTTCAAAATCAACATTGAAAACGGAGTGATGACCATCTTCACCGAAACAAAAGAAGAAAAAGAAGAAAAAGAAGAAAACTTCACCCGCAGAGAATTTAACTATACCAGCTTCACTCGTTCATTCAACCTTCCGGAAAATGTTAACCCGGATAAGATTGACGCTAAATATGAAAATGGAATTCTTAGGGTATTGATAGCCAAGAAAGTGCTGACTACCGAAAAACCCATGAAGACCATTGAAGTGAAGTAATGTATTAAAGAAAAAACAATGCGTATAAACCGCACGGTTTAACGGGATCACAAAGAATCCCACCAGTCATCAAAGGGGTACGGTTTGATAGGTTTACGCATGGTTTGAAGTCCTGACGATTCCGTCAGGACTTCTTTTTTTATCGACTCTAGTCCGTTTTTGAAAGGTCATCCAGGCTGTTGAATTTTCTTCCCAGTCCGGATACGGAAGCCACATTAAAGAACCCAACTGCACGCTTTCCATTAGGATTGGTATTGAAGATGTTGGTGGAAACATTCGCCAATGGTGTTGCGAACAATTCTGAAAAGCCACCCGGCCTGTCGGTCTGAACAATCACTTGGTTGAGAAAATCAAAGGATGCTTCCGAAAGTGAGTTCAGTTCAACATACACCGAGTCTCCAACCGCATAAGGAGACAACAGTTCGCCATTACTGTCTTCATCAAACGGATTGATACCGGTTCGGATTGGCGCAATAAATATAATTCCGCTGAACGCACCACCCCGGGTAAATGAAGCATCATAAGCCAGTAAGATCTCAGAAGGTTTATTCAACAGCTGACCGTTCTTGTACGTCTTAATCCAATAGGTATTTCCCGGCTCGGGTGGATCCAATGCCCAGAATTCAGCGAGGTAGAGATCGGTTATGAATTGCCCTCCTTCTTCCATCCGGAACGTAATACTGTCAACAGGAGGAACGCTGCCCATAAGGGTTGTTGCCGTATAAGATTCTCCCTCAGCCTCAATAGCTAACGTATAAGTCAATCCGGATTCTCCAAAAACTTCATTGCCCTGGGGTACCCAAACATAATTCCCGGAACCAACCGGGTCTTCCGTAAATACGTAAACTTTTCCATTGCTATCGGTTACTGTAACCTGAGCACCCGATACACCCGGGGGAATTGAATTGTCAAAATAAGGTTGGGTCTTCATCACCTTAATTACCTGGGGTTCCGGTTTGTTGGTAATCCAGGCATCAACCGCCAGAATGGGTTCTGCTTCTTCAAGCCTTGGATCAATAACGGTTTCGCACGCCAACAGTGAAATCATCAAGGCAGCGACAAGCAAGTATATATGGAGTGAACTCTTATTCATGATCATCAGAAATTAAAGTTGTATGAAATGGCCGGCACTACGGTACCAATAATAGAAAGCTGTTTAGCCTGGCTTTCAATCGATTTTCCGGCTGGCGGAATTCGTTCATCACTTTGAGCGAAATAAATGCTGAAAGGATTTTTGCGGCCATACACATTATATAAACCGAACACCCAGTAATCGGTATTCTTGCGAACCTTACCATTCTTCTTAACGGTTTTACCTTCCAATCGTGCCGATATATCCAGTCGGTGGAATGCCGGTATGCGTACATTATTGCGCGTATCGTTCGCGTTATAGGGAATTAGAATTCCCTGCATGATGTACCGGGAGGTTGGGAATGTTGTTGGTGTACCGGATAGCAAAGTGAAGTTTCCGGTAAGCGACCAGCGCTTGGACAGTTCATAAAAGCCGGTGAGTTTCAGGTTGTGGGTCTGATCGAAACGGGCCGGGTACCATTCTCCACGGTTGATACCCTCTACCTGCAGTTCAGTTCGCGCAAGTGTATAGGCAATCCAACCGTTAAGGCGTCCGGTTTTCTTCTGAAAATAAAATTCAAGTCCATAGGCTCTGCCTTTACCGCTTAACAAATCGCCTTCAAGGAATTCATTAATCAGAAGATCAGCACCATCGATGTAATCGATCTGATTTTTTGCATTGCGATAATAGGCCTCAATGGAGAACTCAAATTGCTTTTCACTTCCAAGAGTTCTGAAATAACCTGCTGCATATTGATCCCCGATTTCCGGTTTAATATTGTTGGAAGTGGGCGTCCACACATCCAGCGGGTTCGATGCCGTTGTATTGGAGATCAGGTGGAGGTATTGGGCCATTCGTATATAGCTGGCCTTAACGGAACTGTTTTCATTAATCTGGTACATCATGGAAAACCGGGGTTCCCAGGTTCCATATTGACTCATTGCTTCTCCTTTTTCATACGGTATCACACTTATGGGGGTTCTTCGCACACCTGCTGTTGTATCGTTGTAAATGTATTGGTTGCCCGGACCATAGCTCCAGAAGTTGCTGTACCGTATACCGTATTCCAGGCTCAGATTTTTACTCACCTTTTGATTGTTGCTGATATAAACCGCAGTTTCCAGGTTGTATTTACGATCAAGACTGATGTCTACAACATCGCCAGCCGAAGCACCCGATGCATTGGCCGGTTCGAAGGTGTAATAGATTCCTTCCGCACCGAAGGATAATTCATTATTGCTGCTGATGAAATAACTGAAATTCGGTTTAATGGTGTAATTGGATATTGATGAGTTCCACCGGAAAAAATCCTGGTCATCCTCTCCAAATTGAAGCTGGTAATCGTACTTACTGTAAATACCGGAGACATTGAGAAACAAACGGTCGTTGAGAATTGAATTCCACCGTAACGTAGCGGTGTTGTTTCCCCATGAAAATCCCTGGTTCTTGTCGAAGAAAAAGATATCGCGGCCGGTATATCCGGAAAGGTATATCCGGTTACGGTCATTGATGTTGTAATTCACTTTTCCTGTAAAATCATAAAAGTTAAGACGCGCACCATCCTGTAATACATCTACAAAGGGGCGAGCCAGAATGTCGATGTATGATCTGCGCCCGGCAACAATAAATGATCCTTTGTTTTTGAGCATGGGGCCTTCAAAAGCTAGCCTGCTGAAGATGGTGCCTACACCCCCGTTCCATTCATAATCCTTATTATTGCCTTCCTTCATTCGCACATCCAGCAAGGAAGAAATACGCCCGCCATACTGTGCGGGAACAGCCCCTTTATAAAGCTTCACATCTTTTACCGCATCCGGATTGAAGACCGAGAAAAATCCCAGCAAGTGCGATGAGTTATAAACCGTGGCTTCATCCAGCAAAATCAGGTTCTGACCTACATTGCCTCCACGAACATTAAATCCGGAAGCACCCTCTCCCACCGTTGCCACGCCCGGAAGCTGTTGCAGGCTTTTAATCACATCGACTTCACCCAGGAAAGCCGGTATTTTGGAAATGGTAGCGATGTCAATTTTGTTTACACTCATCTCCACCGTCTCCACCATGGATCGCTCGGTAGTGCCTGTAATTACAACTTCCTGTAATTCATTGCTCTGAGGATTCAATTCAATATCCAGACGAACGTTGCCCTGCAAGTCAACCGATTGCTTTTGGGGTGAATAACCTACATACGAAATCTCAACTTCATAATTACCCCGGCTGAGCGTTAGCGAATAAAAGCCGTACACATTGGTTGTTGTGCCGGTATTCAAACTGCGTATGTAAACGGTTGCGCCAATCAGGGCTTCACCATTGGAAGCATCCTTAACATACCCGCTAAGGGTTGCTTTCTCCTGGGCAAAAACCGAAAAAGACAGTATTGCTGATATAAAAACAAAGAATTGGTATCTCATAACGTGCTATCTGTCGTCATTAAACCTGAAATGCTACAATCTTGTTTGAAGTTTCCTTCATAATCGGACGAAAATCCGGTTAAAAGATGGACACTCCGATATTGATGAGTAGCGGATCCGATGCTGAACTCAGGATCCGGGAAATTTTCTTCTGTTGATATCATAATTCAGGAATTTGGTATTGCCTTATTAACGAAACAGCCAATTTTTTGGAGCGTCAGAAGGAAGACAGGTATCGGACAATTCCAGACAATTAATTCGGAACGATCAGGACCTGATCTCGATTAATTGGTCAGGTTATTTTGATGCATTCATTCTAAGTTTTAGCTTGTCTGAAATATTATACCTATGCGAATTCTTACCCTTCTGCTTTCCTGCCTCGTGTTCTTTACGATGGCTCAAAAACAAAAAATTAGTCCGAATAAAGCCCTGGTGGTGCAATCCATTGATAAGCACACAGGTGAAATGACCGCGATCAGCGATAAAATCTGGGCGGCAGCGGAAGTTGCCTTCCAGGAAAATCAATCGTATAAATTCCTTGCTGATTATGCCGAGGCCAACGGGTTTAAAGTTGAACGTGGCGTTGCTGATATTCCAACAGCTTTCGTTGCCACCTTTGGAAGCGGCAAGCCGGTAATT
>JALOMY010000259.1 GCA_025455225.1 Cyclobacteriaceae bacterium
AGCCCCTATTTCAAGAATACTTTTTACAGTGATGGAAGGCTTGATTACATTAAAACCAACAGAGAATGGACCAAGCTGTTTTATAAGTTTAACGTGAGTAAATACCTCTGGTTTGCCTCATTGGTCCCGAAACTATTTACTGATAAGGAATTCAGACATCAACTGGCAATTCTTCGAGTTCGGCCTAACCGTGTTTGTTTCGAGCGAGAAATAATGGGACATGCACGATTAGTTTTTGAAAAACTGTAAACTGCAGCCACCATAAAAGGTAAACCCTAAAAAGGATTGGGGGTAATTGACATTGGAATACCTATGCTTTAAAAAGCTGACTCCATGCCTAATGCTTTCAGATATCATGCGGAGCAATTTTTTCAATACGCTCAAAACTAAAATCCAATGAATTACAAAAATCAAGTGGTTTGGATCACCTGAGCATCTTACGGCCTTGGGCGCGCAATGGCGCTGGAGTTTGTACGGCAAGGCGCAACGGCCGCAGCATAAGCAAGTCGGTTGGACCTGCTGGAAAACCTGGTGAATGAAATTAAAGCCGGTGATGTAAAGGCCAAAGCCTTTCATCGCGATGTATTCGATGAAAAAAGTATTGAAGCTTGCGCACAGCAAATTAGACGATTTGAGTTACCTTAAAACGTTAGCCGAAGTATCTGATACTCCTTCTTAATGTCATAATTATGCATCTCTATTAAAACAATTTTATCCATGAAGACTATCGTTTCGGTTTCAACGCTGATTATTTTCATCTGCAGTTCATGTCAGAAAAATTCAGATCCTTCAGCGTTTATCATGCCTGCTGAATGGGAACCACAGGAAGCGGTATGGATGGGATGGCCGCCTGACTATAGCTTAGAAGACACGCTTCATATTACCACAGTTAAAATCATCCGTGAATTACAGGAAAGCGTAAAGGTTGTTTTGTGGGTTACTTCGGATAGCCTGAAGGACGCAGCACATGATTTATTACAGAAAAATGAAGTGCCGCTGAATAATGTTGAGATTGCTCTTGTACCAGGTGATTATGTGTACTGGTCACGCGACAGTGGCCCAGCCTTTACCATCAATAAACTGGGTGAACGAAAGGCAGTCGATTTTAACCACACCGGGTACTTTCGCTACATTAAACGGCATACGGATGTCGGTGCAGATTCTGCTACGTTGCAACGCGAGGTTAATAACGTTAGGTTGATGATGAAAAATGACAGCCTTATGGCTGAAATTAAGAAAGAGCCGTTGTTGAAATCCTGGATCTTTGTGGAAGGCGGGGCCTATGAAGTAAATGGAAAAGGATCGCTGATGGTCAGTGAGCCATTCCTGTTTAGAAACGTTTCTCCTAAAATGCGCGATACATTAACCCGTGAGCATTACGAAGAGGAGTTCAGGCGCACCCTGGGTGTAACCAATGTGATCTGGTTGGGAGAAGGACTTGCTGAAGATGGGGGTTGGGGTTCGTTCTTTGGCCGTAATTACATTGCGGGAGGCACCAATGGACATGCCGATGAATTTGCACGGTTTGCCAATCCTAATACCATTTTACTAGCCTGGGTCGATGAGCGTGAAAAGGATGAGAACCCGGTGAAAGAGGCCACCTATGAACGCATGAAACGTAATTATGAAATACTCCAAAAAGCAAAAGACGAGAATGGCAATCCCTTCAACATCATTAAAGTTCCTATGCCGAAACATGTTATTTATGATTTCGTGCTGACACCTGAGCGGCTAAAAAAAGAAGGAGTACGAAATTATTATCAACGAATTGGCTTTAACGAAGGTGATACATTAAACCATGTAGCTGCCACCAGTTACCTGAACTACTTCGTTACCAACGATAAGGTAATTATGCAATCGTACATCAATCAGGGCACACCTCCTGAAACTGAAGATACAGTACGAAAACTGTTTTCAACTTTATTTCCGGAACGCGAACTGGTGTTTATCGATGCAACCAATGTGAATGCAAATGGAGGTGGCATCCATTGTATTACCCGCCAGGTACCTGCACGTATCACAGTAACCCCTTAGTAATGAAAGTAAATAGTATCCTGTTCATTCTTTTAGCTTTTCTACTTGCGTGTCAGTCAAAAACTGATCAAAACGCCTTCTACATGCCCGGTGAATTTGAACCCCATGAAGCTGTTTGGCTGGGTTGGGAAGAAACCGATACAACCATACATACAGTAGTTTATAACCTTATTCGAGGCCTTACAGGCAAAGTGAAGGTAAAAATTGCCGTTGACAGCGATAGCTTGAAAGCGGTGGCGCAATCCAAACTACACCTTGCGGGAATTGATACAGCTGCCATCCAATTTTACACCGTTGCCGGAGACCGGTACTGGATACGCGATCACGGTCCTGCCTTTCTGGTTAATAAAAATGGTCAACTGGCCGTTGCCGATTTCGACTGGAATCTTTACGGTTATTTCGCCTGGTTGAAACTTCGTGAACCGGATTTGGCCGACAGCATCGATTATTGGGAGCAGGAGACCTTAAAAGGTAAAACCAGTAAAGTTGATAGTCTGATGGGTGTACTTACCGGTGCAAAGCAAATTAAATCCAGACTCATCATGGAAGGCGGTTCAATAGAATCCAATGGCAGAGGTGTATTGATTCAAAATGAAGCCGTTACCCTTCAGCGTAACCCGGGCTGGACTAAAGAAGAAATTGAAGCTGAGTACAAACGGGTGATGAACGTGAAGAAAGTAATCTGGATGAAGCAAGGATTGGCTGACGATGAACACATCTGGCATTTACACGAAGGCAAATACGTAACCATGGGCACAGGCGGGCACACCGATGAGTTTGTCCGTTTTGCGGATGCCCATACCATTTTACTGGCCTGGATTGACGAAGATGAGAAGGACAGTCATCCCTTAAACAGGATTACGTATGAACGTATGCAGGAGAATTTGAAAATTCTTGAAGCTTCCACCGATCAGGATGGAAAACCCTTCCGCATTATCAAAGTGCCATTGCCAAATCTGGTTGAATGGCCTGCGGTGGTTGTTGAAAAAAGGAATGACAATGAATTTTGGAAATTAACCCCTAAAAGTTTTTTACCACAAGAACGCCCCTCAGCGGGTGATACCTTAATTCGCGTGGCCGCAACCTCCTATCTCAATTTCCTTGTATCCAACGGAGTTCTGGTGAATGCTTCTTACATCCAACATGGCACTCCAGTCGATAAGGAAGAAAAAGTAAAAGCGATTTTCAAAGAAGTATTTCCAGATCGTGATCAGGTTTGGATTGACGCATTACCGGTAAATCGTAACGGAGGCGGCATACATTGCAGCACCCAGCAGGAACCTAAGGTTATACCAAATGAAGAATAACCTTGTTGACAAACTCTTATTACCGAAGACCGCCTGGGTTCTGGTACTGTTGATACCCATTACATTTCTGGGCTTTTTTCCAAGTTATTTTTCAAAACTCACCACGCCAATACCCATGGTTATTCATGTGCATGGAGTATTGATGCTGATGTGGTTGTTGCTTTCCGTACTTCAGCCCTTTCTTATTTACTATAAAAAAATACGTTATCATCGGTTAGTTGGTAAGATTAGCTACATCATCATGCCGGTGGTCATCATCAGTGGTTATATGATTTTGAAGTATTCGTATCAGCGTGCATTAAACGATGATAGTGTTGGTCCGCCAGGCTATTATCCGGAAAGTCTTGCGCGGGAAATCATCGCTGCAGAGTTTGTGGTGATCGGTAGTGTGTATTGGGTTTGGTTGGTAGTCTATTATACCCTAGGTATTCTCTTCCGTAAAAATCTGGTTGCACACGCCACCTTCATGCTGGCGGCTGCCCTTACGATTCTGGGACCCGCGGGTGACCGGTTAATCGGAATTACATGCGATGCATTGGGACTACCTTACAATGCATTTGCTCAGAATTTTATATTCGTCTTCGTACTAGTGATCTTTAGCATAGTACTGATTATACACTATAACCGGCAACTCAAGCTTTGGCCTGTTGTTTTGGTTCTATTGCTTCAGCTTACCGGATTCGGATTATTTCATTACCTGCCCTACCATCCGGTTTGGAATCAACTGGCTGCTATACTTTATTAATTCTCCCTTCGTAATAAACTAAATTTTAAAAGTCCGGAAAAACTCGTTCCTGAATGCATAGTAACATCCGATATTTTACCATATTCGTGGTCCTAAAAAATCCACCCCTTATGCATAAACTTAGATTTTCACATGTTCTGATCTTTACTGTGCTGATCATCCTGATCGCCTGTTCACCGCAAGAAAAGAAAACTGCCTTACCCGATGTACAACCACCATTAGCTAAAATTGAACCCTTTGAAATTGTCAGCAAACACGGAGACAAACGCGTTGACAATTACTATTGGCTGAAAAACCGGGAAGACTCTGCTGTGATCAATTATCTCACAGCCGAAAATGATTACCTCGACACCATGATGGCCCACACCAAAGAATTTCAGGAGGCCTTATTTAATGAAATGCGCGGGCGCATTAAAGAAGATGATAGCTCGGT
>JALOMY010000260.1 GCA_025455225.1 Cyclobacteriaceae bacterium
GGTTATTCATCATCCATCGAACGTAATTTTCGGTTTGGGATGCAAGAAAGTAAGGTAAGCTCAATAGATAAAACGGCTTCCCTGAAGGGGTATGTACCCGATCCATCGTAAGGTCACCACCATAAAGTCGTACGGCAAATGCATGTGGCGCACGCTCCATGTATAAATGTAATGACCTTAATTTGCCAACGGCTCCTGATTTTACTTCAATAGGAATTAGATTTCCTTCCACATCAATTACATAATCAACTTCTGCGGAAGCATCCTTCTTCTGACGCACCCAGAATGAAAGGTTAAACAAAACATTAAAATGATTCGCCAATAATTCCTGGCCCACCAAATGCTCAATCATTCTGCCCTGATATACTTCTTGTAAATTACGGGTAGTAATCATATCCCGTTGTAATCCAACAAAATGATTCATTAACCCGGTATCGATTATGTGCAACCGGGGTGATTTTTTATAATCGGGAAGAATGGGAAGTTGAGGGTGTACCGTAGGATAAACCAAATGTACCAACATGGCCTTTTCAAGTGTACGAAGGGCCTCTCCTTCTTCACGTGACCCATAATTTGAATTACCGAAATGCTGGAAGACAATGCGTTTGCCGGCCTCAGCAAATGAAGCTTTGATGGTGTGCCGGATAACCTGGGTAAGGGTTGCATTGCGGGCATATTTTTCCACATCATTGATGTATGAAACCAGCAAAGATTCATAAATCGGTTTGAGCAGGGTAAGATCGTTAAAGCGGATATAGTGGCTAACTACTTCAGGCATACCACCAATGATGGCATAGCGATGAAAAAGATTCCACAACTTTATGTATGCAAACTCATCCGTTGGAATCTTGTTTAGTTGTTGGAGTGCCTGTTGTTCACCCAGCGCTTCCAGAAACTCACGGAATGATACCGGCCGAATTACCCGATACTCAACGCGGCCCACCGGCACGGTAACCTTTTCATCCAGTAAGGTTTCCAGCAACGATCCGGCAGCAATTACATAGAGGTCAGGCGCATCTTCGTAAAAATAGCGCAGTGTATTGACGGCCTCAGGTACCTGTTGAATCTCATCGATAAAAATCAGAGTGCTGCCACCCGAACGCTTCATCGATTTGACAAAAAAGATTCCTTCCACTAACCTGGAAAAATCCTTCAATTCAACGAACAACCGAGCCTCTTCACTTCGCTCCAGGTTCAAATAAATAAATTGATCGAACTGTCGGGCAAACATCTTCACAACAGTCGTTTTACCTACCTGACGGGCTCCGCGTAAAACCAGCGGTTTACGTACCGGGCTTATGCGCCAGTTTTCCAATTCCGATAATATATCCCTTCTAAATGATTCCATTGGCTATTTTTGCACAAAAAGACTCTATTTTTAAGTCATTTTTGTAACAAAGATAGGGTATTTCTAGCTATTATTTGAAATCAAAATAGGGTATTCTGCTTCAAAATGGGCTATAAAGCAGTTGACCTGTACCCTAAAGCCTGCCAAAAGTTGATTGTCCCTGATTCAAATACGATACGTACCTGGTTAATAAATAACCCCTTATCCATCGGAAAGTAATGCAGGTATCAGGATTTTCTTACTGCTTCCGTTAGTTCCCCCATCGATAAACTCTTCATACCATGCGTATTCTTCAAATGTTCATAATGCTGCAGGATAATCGTAAGCCCCTCGAGGTTTTCTTCCGGATACCAGCCAAAGTTGTGCGGGTGCCACCACAGGTGGTATACTTCATTCAGTCTGGCTGCCTGTTCCATCTCGTTCAGGATGCGTTTGATCTTGAATTGATTCAGCATAAGCTCCTTCGGACGGTAAGATCGCAGCAACCTACTGGCGGGAATACAGACCGGGAAACCTTTCCGTACTTCCAGCGAAGACAATGAAAACGTGTTCTTGCTTCCTAAAGGAAAATAGGCATCCAGTCCCCGGTTGAGACGCTTCCACATCGATTCTTCCCGCGTATCAATTTTCCAGAACCAGTCCACCGGGTTGGAACGCACGCTGGTGAACCCTTCTTCATAACAGACTTTCAGGTAGGCATCGTTGAACTGGTTTCTCGGAAATACCAGTGATTGTAACGTAACACCATAAGCAGATGCTGCCTTTTGCGCAGCCTGCAGGTCGGCCCGGAATTGTTTCAGCGTCTGCCCTTCTTCGTTGCAGTAATAATGCGCAAAGGTATGGGAGCCCAGCTCCTGGTGGGATGTTTCCAGAATCTTCTTCACCAGGCTGTGGGCATAATGAAACGGATCATCACGTTCATCTTCACCAATACCTTGCGTCTCTATGAAACGATAAGCCGAAAGCTCATCATGAACATACAAAGGCCTAAGCGAAGGTAAATTACTCAACAGTGTTTCCTTGTTTTCATGCATCAGCATCCCCACCCCTGCCCAGGTAACGTGCACTTCGTGCTGTTCGAACAACGCTAACATTTTTGGAATTACCTTGCGCGTGTTGAGAAAATACCAGTTATAACCGGATGCTGGATTCTTGATGCTTGATACTGGTTTGTCAAGCCTCCATTTTTCAAATCCCCCCCAGTGGAGTTCAAAATCTAACGATATGGTGAATATGCCCGACAAGGCGTGAACTACCTGAATTTTTCTTTAAACTTCTTAACGGTTACAATCTTTGTTCTGCCATAAACACCAATATCGAGTAAGTCCTTATCGCCTGTGATTAAATAATTGGCTTTGCCTTCCCTGGATAGCGCTAACAAGAAATCGTCTTTTGGATCACGGCACAAAGGAAGGGCTTTCCTGATTTTTATTCGTTCTGCCAGGATGTTAAGCAAAGCAATGAAATCGGATACCCGATCATGATTAAAGTACTTCCTTAATTTTTCTCTTGAAGTGACCAGTATCAATTCCTCAATCAGTTGATCTGAAGTAATAATTCTGACCTTATCTTCAACAATCAGTTCTTTAAGATCCTGAAGTTCCTTGCCAATCAGGAAACTAATCCAAATATTGGTATCGATGATTATCCTAATTGGTTTTTGACCGGGCATATAACTTAGCGCGTACCAGTTCAACTTCCCGATCGATCGTTGACCGGTCAAGCTCATCCGTTTTAAACGCCCTGAGTAACGAAGTCAGTTTAGCGTCAATGATCTCCTTTTCAAGTTCCCTGGATAATTTGATTTTTTCCTTTTTGGATAACTGCCTGACCAAGTCCAGGATTTGATTAAACTCCAGGTCAATATTATAGCTCCCCGTTTTCATATTCTCAAAGTTACGAATTTTCGGTTGACCTAATGGACAACATCGGACTTACATCATGATGGTTAAGATTTGGAAGATTTGAATTCCAGATCCCACATGGAGCAAAATTCAATATACAATGACTGGATAAAAGTTCCTTGTATCCGTGCTCCAATTTCACGCAAAGAACGCAAAGCAAGTGCAAGAAACGCAGAGATTTATTGTTCATTGCTAATTGCTAGTTGTTAATTCAGTTTTCAACCTCCTCTCTGCTTTCTTCTTCCTCGCAAAAATTCGTTTCAACTCTACCAAACGCTGATCATCCATATATTTCAAAATCACAAACAGCATCAAAATCATCACCTGGCTTTTCTGACGCATGGCAAGACCCAGGTTACCGGAAATCTGGGCCAGCGCAAACGACACCCCGAGAAATGTAAACAAACAGGTTTTGGTAATGGCATCGGCTGTAAACAAGTGACGGATACCGCCCGGTGTAATCAACCGAATAAAGAAAATGAGGTAAAACAGGTTCTCAAAGGAAACAATGTAGCCCAGCATACCAGGCGCATCGAAAAACAAGGGCCGGAACCAAAAGGCAAATAATTTCTCTGGAAATGAATAATTGGTAAGGTCAATGCCTGACGTAGCTTTGCTCAATTCACGGGCACGGTGCGAAATCAATGGATCCATCATGGATTCATCTTCAAGCCCGGTAAGAGCAAGTACATCCTGATAAATATAGGCAACAAGAAAACCGGCCAGTGTAAGAATGGTAATTCGGTATCCAATGCCGACACCTTTGGTTGAAAATGTATACCCGATGCCGATGGCCACCATCACTACATAAAAAATATGAGGACGAATCATGAAAATGATATAACCTCCTATCACCAATGCCCAGATGCGGAGGGCAGGTTTGTTTAAACCATAGAAAAACAAGCCGAAACCAAAAAAGATGAGGGAACCTTTGCCCAGCGAAGATGAGGCACAATCATTTCGCCGAGACTGGCACGTTCGATTGTTTGCCTGCAATCCAGGCGGCGAGCCGGTAGTGATTGTTCCGGTTGCCTGTGGTTGTCTCCAATCCATATCCCATTCCTGATAGCTTGCCTGTTCTGCCGCATTAGCTCTTTTTTCTATCGGTTGTGTCGATTGCAAGCTTAAGAGGAAATATTGAGTTTATTTTATAAGGCTTGATGAGATTTTTTCTCATTACTTTAGAATGCCGTTAAACTTATACTTACTATGAACCGATAAGAGCGGTAAGGGAAGGTGAGGGCGATGCGTGCGATCCGGAC
>JALOMY010000261.1 GCA_025455225.1 Cyclobacteriaceae bacterium
CATACCCACGTTCGACCGAAGCACACAGGTAACAGCAACTTCTTCAAAGCCATATGCGAACAGCCTTCTACCAGTAACAACATCGAATGGAAAAAGGGAAACGAATCAACCGGGGATGGTTACACCTTCTGCAGCCTCTGGAACTGGTAAGGAAGAAAAACCAACTACGCTTCCTCCATCTCCCCAATCAACTCCTCAGCAATCTATATCATCAACATTTTCAGGAACCTATGCTTATTTTACAACCAACTTTGATGACGGCTGGACCAGCACAGTACAGGATGAATGGGTATTGGTTACCAAAGGAAACACCCGGGTGTACCTATGGTACGTCTTGCCTTACAACGTCAGCAATTTCTCAGGTACAGGATTAGTGGAACGCGATTATTATTGGGATACATACGTAACCCAATACTTCAATATACAGACAAAACAATACCGGGATAATGGTGAGGTAATTTCTTCATTCAAACCCAATTATGTTGAAGGGTGGGGGATTGACCGCAAAACCGGTGAGCGCAGATTTCTGGGAATGACAATATCCATTGCACCCAATGCGGCCTTTATTACACTGGCCTCAACTCCGGATGAAGCAACCCTGCGTCAGCAATTTCCAAAAGCAAATGATCAGTACACATCGGATCTTACCGACATGAAACGCTACAATAAGTTTGCTGTTGCGAAAGCCGATGTGGTGGGTACCTGGTCGGAAAGTTCAAGCGCAGCGATGAACTATTATTATACCGGTACCGGAAATTATGCGGGTATGGGAGTGGCTGCGGTAAGTGGAACATTTGTGTTCAAAGCGGATGGCACCTACACAAGTGAACATAAAGGGGCAACCGGCATGGTAGGAAGTCTGAACACCTTTCAGCAAGAGTACAAAGGGAAATACCAGGTATCCAATTGGGAATTGATTGTTGATAACCGGTTTGAGGGAAAAACCGAAACCAACTTTGCATACTTCGAAGTTGTGCGGGGCGGAAGGGTTCTTCATCTTAATAATAAACAATACACCGGTCAGTGGTATCACCTGGTTAGGGAACCCAATAAGTAAAAACGGATCCAGTTCTTTTACGTGATTAGCTATCAGATCTGCGAGTGGTTAGGTGGATCATACAGAGCTATATTCAATTTCATTTTTCTATCTTTTGAAATTGATTTCTGAATCTCATCCGCATGCAGCGTAAATATGGTTTCCTTGCCTTACTATCGATCTTATCGGTAATCACCTTTCTGGACCGCAATGCAATCTCTATTGCCGGTATCGAAATGAGCAAGGAGCTCGGTTTCAACGAGCAGGAGTTCGGATGGATTCTCGCTGCGTTCACGATCTCGTACGGCCTCTTCGAAATTCCAACCGGCTGGTGGGGAGACCGGTTTGGTGAAAAGAAAGTACTTGCCCGCATTGTTATATGGTGGTCGCTCTTTACCGTTTTAACCGGTATGGCAGGAGGTTTTGCATCGCTTTTCATTATCCGGTTTTTGTTTGGTGCCGGGGAGGCCGGGGCATACCCCAACACAGCCATTGCCATACGCAAATGGTTCCCGGTGGAAGAACGTGGACGAGCTCAGGCCCTGATCTGGATGGCCAGTCGTATCGGAGGTGCGCTTACTCCGCTGCTGGTAGTTCCTCTTCAACTTCAGGTAGGATGGCGCGTCACCTTCTATATCCTCGGAGGCATAGGTCTTTTGTGGGTTCTTGTTTGGTTGATCGTTTATCAAACCAACGAAGAAGATCAACCGGTAATACATTCAGTGAGCCCGTCAGGATGGAGCCAATTGGTACGCAACCAGTCCTTCTGGTTTTTACTGGCGGTCTATTATTGTTATGCCTGTGGCGTTTTCTTTTTCATTTCCTGGTTACCGAATTATTTAGTGAAGGGGCGGGGATTGACGCACGAAGAGCTTACCTATTCAGCATCCCTTCCTTTCCTGCTCGCAGCAGTTGGTTGTTTGCTGGGTGGTGTCTGGAGTGATTACCTGGTTAAACGGATAGGGTTAATTTGGGGAAGACGTCTCGTGCCACTCATCGGATTAACGCTTTCTGGTGTTGTGATGATTCTGGCTACACAATCTCATAATACGTCATGGACTGTACTCTTATTGGCACTTGGCCTCGCTTTCATGGATGTTACGGCACCGGTAGCCTGGGCTGTGGCAACCGGCATCGGTAAACAATACAGTGGTTCCGCTACAGGGGCTATGAATACGGCAGGACTTATCGGTGGTACGGTAGCTTCATTGGGCATCGGATATTTAATTGGCTGGACGGGCGATTATAATTTTCCGGTTTTGTTAATCGGTATACAATTGCTGATAGGAGCTACCTTGATGCTTTTTATCCGCTCCGAATCCTGAAAGTTTCTGATTTACCCGAAACTCATCTCAGCTTATTGCGTAAGAGGATGCATGAAACAAGTAATGATTCTGGCATTTCTAAGCCTGGCAATTTCGGCCACAGCCCAACAACCTATTGTTAAAGAGAAGTGGCATTGGGATCAGCCCCTTAAACAAGATACATTGGCCGGGTATGTACAGGTGGTTAAGGTCGACAATGTATTATATATCTCAGGCGCGGTTGCCCGTGATGTAACTCCTGAGGGTATTGCACAGGTGTACAAAGCGCTTGAATATTCACTCACCAGCAACGGGGCTACATTCCAGAATGTAGTCAAGGAAAATTTATATACCACCGACATTGAAGCCATGAAAAAATACAATGAGGTGCGGAAGGCTTTTTATAAAGGTGACTATCCGGCAGCCACCTGGGTTCAGATTACCAGGCTTTACATGAGCGATGCAAAGCTTGAAGTGGAACTGATCGCACATTTACCCCGGTAAGGAACAATCTATAAAAAACACAGCGTCTGAAAGACGCTGTGTTTAAACTAAACCTGTAATCGGGAATAGCTATTTCCCAACGACAATTCATTGAAGCTCGGCCAGATCGACCATGTAATTATGCCCATACTTTTTCGCACATTTCGGACAATATGCATAATAGAAGTAATGTTTTTTGGCTTTTAGGTTTTGCGTCTTCAGGTACTCATCCATTTCCTTCATAAACTTCGGTACCTGGTTGTACGGTCCGTCAAACACCTTGCTCATAAATGTGCCGCTTAACCGAACTACTTCTTCTCCGGGAATTTCTTTTGTGATGGCCAGCAGCAATTCACCTTTAAACGGGGATGGATCATAAGCCAGCATTAAAAATTCTTCGCGGGGCGGAGCTGCCTGCGCCTCTTCGGCTTTCTCCCACATGCGGGTGATTACTTTTCCATACATTGTTGGCAGCGGAATATGAAAGAGTTCGGGAACAGAGTCTTTCAAAAAGAGTTTATTCGTCCAGGTGTGTTTTTTATTATCCCACAGGCTGGGATCAAATTCGGGGCAGCATTCCTTGGTTTCCACCAATACCGGGTTATCTTCCACCATGGTTTTCATATCGCATTCATTTTACTCAGGCAACCTAACTGCCGGTTCTTTATTTCGCAATGATGGTGATCATCGTAAATGAGGATTCTTGTCGCCATTCTTTAGTCAAACTAAGCGAATGAAATTACTTTATCTTGCCGGTTGAATTACTCCTTTGCAAACCTCGGTACGTTATTTCATCACCGGTATTTCTTTCGCCCTGTTGTG
This sequence comes from Cyclobacteriaceae bacterium, assembly GCA_025455225.1. Taxonomy (GTDB): domain Bacteria; phylum Bacteroidota; class Bacteroidia; order Cytophagales; family Cyclobacteriaceae; genus UBA2336. The sequence continues at coordinate 3,646 of JALOMY010000261.1, forward strand.
GGCATCGGCTTCCGTTGCAGGTAAATTCGGTTTGAAGTCATCCGAACCCTTAACGTTGTTCACCGTACGATTTTTCCTGGCGGGTATTTTATTATTGCTGATTGTTCGGTTTTCTTCCAGGCGATTCTGGCCACAGGGCAGGGAATGGCTTCATCTCACGATTTTTTCGTTGCTTAATACCGCCCTCTATCTTGGCATCTTCATCATTGCCTTGCAGGAAGTAGCGGCCGGCATAACTGCATTGGCACTGGCGTTGAATCCGTTGTTGATCAGTACCTTTTCTTCGTTGTGGTTGAAACGCCCTGTTCTCATCCGCGAGTGGATCAGCATTGTCCTGGGTATGGTGGGTGTTGGTATTGCCACCTGGCCTTTGTTGCAGAATGGGTATGCGACTGTCTTTGGTTTATCCCTGCTCATGCTCAGCATGGTTATGTATTCACTCGGTGCCGTATATTATTCATCCGTATCGTGGACGCTTTCACGCACGGTGATAAACGGGTGGCAGGTATTGATTGCCGGATTTTTACTATTACCGTTTACATTATTTTTCGAAGGCGGCAACACCTCCTTTGACGTACGGTTCTGGCTTTCTGTTGCCTGGCTCGTTATTCCTGTTTCCATAGGTGCAGTTCAACTTTGGCTTTCCTTGCTTAAAGAAGATCCGGTTCATGCTTCGCTTTGGTTGTTTTTGTGCCCGGTATTTGGCATTGCTTATTCATGGCTGTTATTAAACGAACCGTTTACTCTTTATACATTGTTCGGAACGATTCTCGTGATGATCAGTCTGTATGAAGGACAGCGAAGAAGAATAACGGAGGAGAGAAAGAAAACGTAGTGAAAAACACCCTTTTAGTACG
>JALOMY010000262.1 GCA_025455225.1 Cyclobacteriaceae bacterium
AAAAGAATCCGGTACTTAGGAGCACCCAGGCTAACCGCTATTAGCGCCCCACCAATTGGTGTGAACAGAATAGGTGTTAACAGCGCTATTCCGGCCAGGCCAAATTTTTTCCATACCATAACTACCCTACGTGAACGGGATGAAAACTTCTTTTGACGGCTAATCCAGTTTTTCAATAGTTTCATTCGAAGCCAATCGCCAAAAAAAGTAATCGCAACAACACTGGTCATCATGCCCAGTATGGTAACCAAAATGGTAGTTACTATATGCAATCCAGTACCATAGCCGGCCACCGGCCCGACAATGAATTTGAACAGGCAGGAAATGTAAATGGGTAGGGCTTTCAGAAGTTCCTCGATCATGAGTTCGTTACGAATCGAGTTGTTTATATGATTTATTCATGTAAGTAATAAAACGAACCATTGAAATTAAAAAGGCACAGATTTTCTTTTCATGAATTTTTTACGCTTTAGAGTTTTGTGCCGTAACATAAATCACCCGCATCACCTAAACCAGGCACGATGTAAGCCTGTTCATTCAATCCCTCATCAAGCGCCCATGTCCAAACGGTGTGAGGCACATTAAGATTCTGTTCAATAAACTGAATTCCGTCCGGTACAGCCACCAGGGAAGCGATATGAACATGAGCCGGTATTCCATATTTCACCAATGCATTAAAGGATTTAACAAAGGATTTCCCGGTGGCCAACATGGGATCAATCAGAATTACTTCCCGGTTTTGCAGCGAAGGAGTTGCCAGGTAGTTCAGGCTTATGGTTATTTCATCATCTCCTTCATTTCTAAAAGCACCAATAAATCCGCATTCAGCCTGATCAAAAAATTTCTGAAACCCCTGAAAGTATGGCAATCCTGCACGCAACACAGTAATTAAAACGGGTTGCTGATTCAAAACCGAGATCACCGAACTACCCAGCGGAGTAGAAATAGTTTCAGGGTGGTATTGAAAGACTTTCGAAATTTCATACGCCATGATGGAACCAAGCTTTTCGATATTATTCCGGAATCGCATGGAATCACGCTGAATGTCCTTATCGCGCAATTCACGCAACATGTGATTGGCAATAGATGGATTTTGGTTCAAAACGAAGGTCATGGGAGAATTACTTTTTTCACACGAAAAATTAAGATAAAGTTGCATAAACGAAACCAATGACTGGAAATAAAAGCACCGTCCAAACCGTTCACGCCAGAGAACTGAATCTGCTAAAACGGTTATGCCAGGTTCATGCCCCTTCGGGTGAAGAACATACCATGAAAGAATTTTTGCTCAGGTACATTAAAAAGGAAATGAAAAACTGGTCTGTAAAGCCAGAAATTTTGGAGGGCGAGGAGTTTCAGGATTGCCTTATCCTAAAGTTTGGAAAACCCAGAACAGCAGTTTTCGCCCACATGGATAGCATAGGGTTCACCGTACGTTATTTCAACCAGTTGTTGCCCATCGGGAGTCCGGAAGCGGAAATGGGGACCCGGCTTGTAGGTCATGACAGCAAAGGCCCTATTGAATGTGAACTTGAATACGATAAGGAGAACCATGCATTTTACCGTTTTGGGAGGGTAATCGACCGTGGTACTTCACTTACGTATAAAATTAATTTCAAAGAAACCCGCGATTACATTCAAAGTGCCTATCTCGACAACCGGCTGGGCATTTTCAATACCCTGATGCTTGTGCCTAAATTAAAAGATGGAATTATTGCCTTCTCATGTTGGGAAGAACATGGAGGTGGATCTGTTCCTTACCTTGCAAAATATATGTACGAACAATGGGGAGTAAAACAAGCACTCATCTCCGATATTACCTGGGTATCTGATGGAGTTGAACCCGGAAAAGGTGTTGCCATTTCAATGCGTGACCGCAACGTTCCCCGTAAGCAATTCATCAACCGAATTATTGAAATCGCCAATCGTAAAAAACTGGACTTCCAGCTTGAAGTTGAAGGAATGGGATCCAGTGACGGACGTGAATTGCAAACCTCACCCTATCCGTTTGATTGGTGCTTTGTAGGCGCCCCCCAGCAAAACCCACACACACCTGAAGAAAAAGTGCACAAGCATGATATCAAAAGTATGATTACACTATATTCCCACTTAATGAAAGAACTATAACTTAACCTGATCATGAAAACCAATCGAAGACAATTTATCAAAACCAGTGCCCTTACCGGAGCAGCCTTTACCATCCTTCCTTCATCAGCTCTGTTTGCACAGGATAAATCAACTAAGGTCAGGCTGGGTTTCATCGGTGTTGGTTTGCGCGGACAAGGTCATCTTGATCTTGCACTTAGAAGAAATGATGTTGAAGTAGTTGCACTCTGCGACATTCAGCAACGTATGATGGATATGAGTTTGAACCTGGTTCAGAAAGCAGGTAAACCCAAACCCCAGGTTGTTCTGGAAGGGCCTTATGGTTATCGCAAATTACTGGAGAATAAAAACATCGATGCCGTTGTTATTGCCACACCCTGGGAGTGGCACACCGTTCAATGTATTGAGGCTATGAACGCCCAAAAGTATGTGGGATGTGAAGTAATTACCGGAATGACCGTAGAAGAATGCTGGCAACTGGTTCATACATCCGAACGTACCGGCATGCCGCTCATGATGCTGGAAAATGTTTGCTACCGAAGGGATGTAATGGCAGTAATGAACATGGTGCGTCAAAATATCTTTGGTGAATTAGTACACCTTCAGGGCGGATACCAGCACGACTTGCGTGAAGTTAAATTCAATGATGGAAAGCAAGCGTATGGTGGTGGCGTTGAGTTTGGCACGAAAGGATTTTCGGAAGCACAATGGAGAACCGAACATTCTGTTCATCGTAATGGTGATCTATATCCTACACATGGCATTGGACCTATTGCCATGATGACCAACATCAACCGGGGAAACCGGTTTACTGAATTGGTTTCATACGCATCCAAAGCCCGCGGTCTTCATGATTATGTGGTGAAGAAGGGAGGAGAAAATCACCCGAACGCAAAAGTGAATTTCAAACTAGGTGATGTCATTACAACGATGATCCGTTGCGCAAACGAAGAAACCATTTTGCTTCAGCACGACACGAATTTACCTCGCCCCTATTCGTTGGGTTTTCGTGTTCAGGGAACTAAAGGAATCTGGATGGACTTAAACCGATCCATCTATATTGAAGGAATGAGTAAAGAAGAGCACCGGTGGGAAGAAGCCCAGCCATGGCTGGAGAAATACGATCATCCGCTCTGGAAAAAATATGCATCGGATGCATCCGGTGCCGGGCATGGTGGTATGGATTGGTTCGTTCTCAATGCTTTCATCGAATCTGTAAAACGAAAAATACAACCACCCATGGATGTATATGATGCCGTTGCCTGGAGCGCCATTACACCATTGTCTGAAACTTCAATTCGTTTGGGAGGTGAAACCGTAGAATTCCCCGACTTCACCAAAGGTCAATGGATGTACCGGAAAAATACATTCGCGATTGATGATTCTTTCTGAAGCAGGTAGTTGCATTTAACCAGCGAACTTATCCGGCCTTTTTTATCTTTGCAGCCTTTATTTTTATGATTGTTAAGGATCTTTCTTTTTCAATATTTATTCCGGAATCAATGATTCAGGAACGTGTCTGGCAATTAGGGCAACAAATCAACCAGGATTATGTTGATCGCTCTCCCCTGTTCCTTCCTATACTGAACGGTTCTTTCATCTTTGCTGCTGATTTATTGCGCACGGTAAACCTGGAGTGCCGGGTATCTTTTGTTAAACATGCTTCCTACCAGGGAACAGCCAGCACGGGGCAATTGAAAACATTGATCGGATTAAATGAAAGCATTTTCAACCAGGATATCATTATCGTAGAAGATATCATGGATACCGGCTTAACCCTCAGTAAGGTGGTAGAAGAACTGAGAAGCCTCGGCACCCGATCTGTTGAAATAATAACCCTGGTGCGCAAAGCACCGGCACGTATGCATGCTGTTCAACCCAAGTACATCGGCTTTGATATTGAAAATGAATTTGTACTGGGTTACGGACTGGATTATGACGGCCTTGGCAGAAATTTGAAAGATATTTACAAGCAAGTACCCGGTGAGACAGCTTAAGGTCATTCTGAAATCAGAATCGGCTAATTCGCTTCAGATCACTATCTTGCGTTCCTTTTAATTATCAGATCATGATTAACATCGTACTGTTTGGCCCACCCGGTGCAGGTAAGGGCACACAAAGTGCTAAACTGATTGAAAAGTATAAATTGGTCCATATATCTACCGGAGACTTGTTCAGGAAACATCTTAAAGAAGGAACACCCCTGGGTAAACTTGCACAGGAGTATATGAGTAAAGGCAACCTGGTGCCTGATCAGGTGGTAATCGACATGGTTGACGATAAAATCAAATCAAGCGGAAAAATTGAAGGAATCATTTTCGATGGCTTTCCCCGCACGGTAAATCAGGCAGAAGCTCTTGATCAATTACTAAGCCGGTCGAATAATTCCATAACT
>JALOMY010000376.1 GCA_025455225.1 Cyclobacteriaceae bacterium
GAAGGAACTGCTGTTAAAAAGGGAGATTTACTATATACAATTGATGACATACAGTATAAAACACGTGTTGACAGAGAAGCAAGTGAACTTGCCAGTGCAAAGACAGAGATGGTCCGTGCACAGAATGAACTGAACCGGGTAAAACCGCTGGCCGAAATGAATGCATTGAGTAAGCAGGATCTTGATAATTCTACTGCGGGTTATGAAGCTGCGGTGTCAAAAGTAAAAGCTGCGGAAGCAAATCTTCAAAACGCAAAAATTGAATTGGGTTACACTAAAGTATATGCTCCTTTTAATGGAGTGGTGGGTATCTCTAATGTGCGTGTGGGTGATTATGCCAGCAGGGCCGGAGCAACTTCAATCCTCACTACAATTTCAAGCATCAGTGGGGTGCGTGTTCGGTTTCAAATCAGCGAACGAGAATACCTGCGCATCGCACAAATGACGCAGGAAGAATTATCCTCTGCAAAGAAAAATGTACAACTGATTCTGGCCGATGGATCACTTTATACTGAAAAGGGTGAAGTTAATTTTGCGGATCGCGAGATCGATCCGAAGACAGGTACACTCACTATTGAAGCGATTTTTCCTAACCCTAAAGGATTATTGCGACCCGGATTATTTGTGAAGACCCGCGTATTGCTTAGCACCATTCCAAATGCAGTACTCGTTCCTCAGCGTGCCGTCTTTCAACTGCAAAGTCTGTCGCAGGTTTTTACGGTTACTGATTCAAGCACATTAAAAGTTACGCTTATCGAACCCGGAGCGAAGATTGGTGATGCATGGGTTATCAATAAAGGGTTGAAAGCCGGTGATAAAGTAGCGGTGATAGGAACGGCATCGTTAACTCCCAATACGAAAATTGAAGTGGTTGAAATGAAGTGGCCGGATGATTCTCAGAAAAAAATCAACAATAATTAACCTTCTGATTATATGAGCGAATTTTTTATCCGAAGGCCGATTGTTGCGATGGTGATCTCCATCCTCATGGTGATCATGGGGTTAATTACGTTGCGGAGTATTCCCATCTCCAAGTATCCTGAGATTACACCACCCATGGTGCAGGTTACTACTTTGTTCAATGGCGCGAATGCCGTGAACGTAGAGCAGGCAGTTGCCACACCGATTGAACAGCAGGTGAATGGTGTGGAAGAAATGCTGTATATGAAATCCATCAACGCGGCAGATGGATCATTGACTTTGCAAGTATCGTTTGAAGTGGGAACCAATCTCGACAATGCGAACATGCTTACTCAAAACCGCGTGTCGCAGGCCAGCGCAAAAATGCCAAATGAAGTAAAAGCCTTTGGTGTGACTACAAAGAAGTCAATGGTATTCCCCATTATGCTGGTTTCATTGTCATCACCGTGGGTGATGTGATTCTTTTTGGGGGTGCCGATTATTCGATGCGCGTATGGCTTAAGCCGGATCAACTCACGAAACTGAATCTCACCGTTACCGATGTGATGAATGCGGTGAAAAAACAAAATGCCATTTCGCCAGGTGGAAAGTTTGGTGCACCGCCATCCCCGAAAGGTGTAGAGTATACGTACAGTGTATTATTACAGGAGCGTCTGGTAACAGAAGAGGAATTTGGAAACATCATTGTGAAGTCCGATGAGAAAGGTTCTATCATCCGACTAAAAGATATTGCCAGGCTTGAGTTGGGAATGGAAAATTATAATTCGTTTAGCCGACTTAATAAAAAACCTGCCAGCACAATTGCACTGGAAGTTGCCGACCTGGTTAAGAACACCATGACCGATTTGAAAACCCGTTTTCCTGAAGACCTTACTTATGATATCTCACTCAATACCACCGAATCAGTATCCGTAGGTATTGAAGAAATTATTCATACACTGTTCGAAGCCGTTGCACTGGTTATTATTGTAGTGTTTCTGTTTTTGCAAGACTGGCGCGCAACGCTCATTCCTTTATTAACCGTTCCTGTTTCGTTGATCGGAACATTTATCATTTTCCCGTTGCTTGGTTTTTCTGTAAACGTGTTATCGCTATTAGGATTGGTGCTCGCGATTGGGTTGGTGGTGGACGATGCTATTGTGGTAGTGGAAGCCGTTATGCATAACATCGAGCATGGCATGAATCCGAAAGAAGCTACGCAAAAGGCGATGAAAGAAGTTGGCGGTCCTGTAGTGGCGATTGCGTTAATTCTTGCTGCGGTGTTTGTGCCGGTGGCTTTTGCCGGTGGTATCACCGGAAGATTATATCAGCAGTTTGCGATCACCATTGCCATCTCTGTATTATTTTCTGCCTTCAATGCATTAACACTGAGCCCTGCGTTGGCCGCGATTTTGTTAAAGCCTAAAAAGAAATCAACCGGATGGTTGCAACGTTTCTTTGATGCCTAAGTTCACGTTAGGGTATACGGGTGTTGCAGGAATAGTGGCCCGTAAATCTGTTCGGTCTGTCATGATAATAGGAGTGGTTCTTTTGGTGACCGGACTGCTGGGTAAAAATATTCCCGGTGGTTTTGTTCCGGAAGAAGATGAAGGCTATTACCTGGTGAACATTCAACTACCGGATGCGGCATCATTGGAGCGCACCGATCAGGTAGCACGCAAAATTGAAAAGATTATTAACGATACCGAAGGTGTGGCATATTCTACTATGGTGGTTGGATATAGCATGCTTACACAATCTTTTTCTACCAACAACGCGTTCGTATTTATTTCACTAGAGCCATGGGAAGAACGGGCGAAGACGGCTAAGCAACTAATTCAACAAACCAATGCCGCTTTTCGCACCAATATCACAGATGCTACGGCTATTGCTTTTGGTCCACCGCCTATTGAAGGTCTTGGAACTTCAGCCGGATTTACCATGCAGCTTTTAGATCGCTCAGGAAACACACCTCAGTTTTTAGATCAGCAAGCACGCAATTTTATTACCGAGGCGAAAAAGAGACCGGAGATTGCGAATGTGTTTACATTATACCGATCCAATGTGCCACAGAAACAAATTGTGATTGATTATGATAAAGCTGAAAAGCTGAACATCGATTTGAATGAAATTAACAGTACCATCTCTACTTATCTGGGCGCCAGTTATGTTAATGACTTCAACCGATTTGGCAGGCAGTATAAAGTATTCGTGCAAGCCGAAGCGGAAGATCGGCTCGACCCCGATGATATTGCAAGTTATTATGTGCGCAGCCGCAGCGGAGAAATTGTGCCATTAAATACGCTTGCTAAGGTTGATGATATTTCAGGGCCTTCATACACCAACCGTTTCAACATGTTCCGTGCTGCGGAAATTTCAGGTGCACCGGCAGAAGGGTATAGTTCTATGGATGCATTAAATGCATTGGAAGAAGTTGCCGCTGCCATGCCGAAAGAAATTGGTATTGCGTGGAGTAA
>JALOMY010000263.1 GCA_025455225.1 Cyclobacteriaceae bacterium
GGGAATGGCTAATGCTGAAAGCATCAGGTTCGGATTGATCAGAAACAGGCTTTTGGGGAGAAACTCTGCTGTTGCCAGTACAATCAATGTAGCAACCAGGGTCTGAACAATCAGAATAGTTGCTTCATTTGCCAATGCTTCCGGCAACCAAAGTTGCAACTGGGGTTCAAGCAACTGGGCCATAAAAATTCCATAAAGCACCAATGCAATAGTATTTCCAATGAGGGTTGTTCCAATGAACATTGAAGGCTTTTTGATGAATTTTGAAAAGATCCGACCGGTTACAGAACCTTGCTTCCCCTGTAATTCAAGTTGCAGCTTATTAGCGGAAAGGAAGGCTATTTCAATACCTGAGAAGAAAAACGAAAAGACCAGGGAAATAAAAATAAATGAAATCAGACCAGCATCCATGGTTATTTTCGTTTACGTGAATGCCAATAATGAGAAATACAGCTGAGAGCGAAAGCAGGATAACGTCCATTAATTTCATAGACAGGCAAAGATAATGAAAATTGAAGGGAGCAGATCAGGTTAAAAACAGGGGATCAGTTTTCTTCAATGGTAAACTCGCCCTGAGGTTTTTTAATGGTGTAAGAAGACATATCCTGTTTGGCTTCAAGGCCTTCTCCATAAATAACTTCCTTTTGCAACCGGATGGTTACAAAACTTTCTGTAAATAATTCTTCTTTTGCCGGACGCCAGTATAATTCTTCTGTATTGAGCTGTTCATTTTTTTCCAGGTTCACCACTTCCACTTTCCCTTTTGCTTTCCATTGGTCTTCCGTTTTGTTATAGTAGGCATGATTGGCGCGGAGGGTTGATTCCAGCTTTCCCGAGACATCGTAAAATTCAATATAAAGGCCTTTGGGAAATTCCCGGTCACCGTTACTAAATTCATGCACCACATCAGCCAGCATTTTTACACGAACCTGCTGATTCTCGCTGTAGTACAACTCAACGCCCTCCGCTTCACTTTGAGGCCCTGTATATTCCAGGGGCTGGGTAATTTCATTTTTACCGCATCCGAATACCAGAAGTGCAAGAATTAGCCAGAGATATCGTGTATTCATAAAAATGAAAAGGGCCATAGCAACCTATGGCCCTTTAAATTAATTATTCGTCAATTAATCGCGTGTGCGTATGGTAGTTGTTTCATTGATCCAGCAACCTACACGGATGGACTGGCCAGCTGAATAGTTTACCAGGAATATTTCTTCTTTTGAAGGGAACTGGTCTTTGGCCATGTTCATCTTTTTAGATTCACCGGCCCGCTGGTACATGTCGTATGCTGCCAGGTAAACCAGGCGGTCATCGGCCAGGTTTTCTTTCTTGGCACAGTCGTTAAAACTCTGGTAGTAGAGGTCACCAATTTTTTCATACGCTTCCTTCTTGGAAGGATCTGCAGCTAATGCCTGACGGTAAATTTCCCGAGCAGATGCCTTGGATCCGTTCTTTGCTTCAATAGCGCCTAAATAGATATAGATATCGGCTTTGTCAGCATTGGTTGGCGCCAGTTCAACAGCTTCTTTAAAGTAGCCTTGGGCCTTACTATAATTTTCATTGGCCAGGTAACGAATACCCAGGTTTTTCGCTAAACCGAAATCTTTTTCAACCTTATGAATTTCTTCAGCAGCCTGTAACCACAGGGGGTCATCCGTGCACTTATCCTGAAGCATGAAGGAGAATATTTTTTTCGCTAACCCGATGTCAGAAGGATTTTGCTTGAACTTAGGGCCAAGGTTGTTGCGCACAAAATCACAATCAACCTTAACCATGGTTACCAAAATCTTATCAACATCGTCTTTCCAGGTACGGTAGCGCGTAACTTGATCTTGTTTGCCCTGGCTTAATGCCACTTTAATTTTAGCATCCAGTGTGTTTTGCACCAGGTCGTATCGCTCCATCACTTGTTCATCAGTTAGGTTCTTAAGCTTCAGCTTATTGATTTTTACAGCTTGCATGTATGGAATCAGGGTACCATCCAGAATGTTATTTCCGCTCAGTTTAAAAGCCTGATCCAGCAAACCTAATGTGTACGCTTCTTTACCATTTTCATTAGCCCAGTATTTAACCGCCATTAATGCTTTGCGGTTGGTAACACTGGCTTCTTCACCACAATACTTAATCCGTAAATCGTGCAGTAAAAGCAATGAGTCAACCAAAATATTTTTGTGGACTGGATCTTTATCAGCGGCAGCTAGTTTATCATAGATCTCAGCCCCATTGATATAGATACTGGTATTCAGGTCCGGGGTGTTCTTAAGTAACCAATCCAGGTGAGGTTTTGCTTTGGCGAATTCACCGTTTTTCCGGTAGTCATCGTAAAGCGATACTTTTTCCTCAGCCTTTGCTTTTTGTTCTGGCTCGGCCGGCCATTTCCATTCTTTACATTGAGCCAGGGAAATACCTGAACTTGCCAAGACAAACAGAAAGGCAACGGATAAAACAATCTTTCTCATTTTTTTAGGTTTTTTTCTTAATCAAATCTTCTTCTTACAAACCACTGGTCGTTAAACGTGATTCCAAAATAAACTTTGAAGTACGTTTCTTCTAAAACATTTTTTGACCTATCGCCCCTTTTACCGGTGCTAAAGGCCAAATCAAGGCTTGAACGGCCAGTCGGGATAGAAAAGCCAAAATTAATGCCAAAATCCCGTAGCTCGTTATTATTTATTAAAAAAGGCGAATTTTCGTATAAAACACCTGCACGGTAGGTGATTCGCTTGTACAACTTATCAGAAAGCCCATCGGGTGTTATTTCACCACCGGCCGATAATCTCCAGGCTTTTCCCAGGTTTTGCTGATAGTCATCGGTTATTCCCCTGTATTCAGACCAATTTTGGGCAGTGTACTCAATGCCTGCTGACCAATTGGTTGACCGGGAAATGGAAAATCCAGCCGTTAATGATGAAGGAATGGCAATCTGGCCAGTTGTTTCAACAAGTGTATCGGCTGAAATAGGTGTGGTTGTTTGCGTTCTTCGCTCGATCAGAAGGGAGCGCTGGGTACGCAAATTGGTTCCAAATCCATACGTTAATCCGAAACTTACCCGATAATCATCTTTTCGGCCGATGGAATCCTGGCTAAACGAAAGGCCACCCAGAAATTGAAAATCGCGTATGTAGTTCTGTTCATTTACAGAGATCGTATAACTGACAGGTTGCGGTACCGAAATCAATGTATTGGTATAATCGTCTTTCACGGTGCCAAACAAATAAGATGCCCGTAAGCCAACAGACCAATTATCATGTAAACGTACGCCATTTGACCAATAAAGCTGAGAAAGACCACCGCTGCCCTGTTCAACTACAAAAATAGAATCTTGCTGATTGGTGTTTGTCACAAAATCGTAATACTCCAGCCGATAATTCTTGTTCGTGAAGGGCATTAGACCAATGGAGGTAGTCCACTTGCCGGCTTTTATCGGAAACGCAGTTACCAGGTAATTAAGGTTTCCGTTCAGATTCTCAACATTAGTGGTGTCACCTTGTACGGTACGTCTCTCCACAATAATACCGGCTCCAAATACAGTATAGTAGTTAAACACCAGCAAGGCGGGATTCTGGTTGTTTACGAACCAATATTGAGGCTGGCTAACGCCCGTTCCGCCCATGGCATGGTTATGAATTAAGGAATTGCCATACGGTTCTCCCAATGCAAAACTTGAGAAAGGCGATCGGGCAGCCTGACCGAATAAATTGGCCGAAAAAAGCCATGAAAATATCAGGAGCCAAAATGTCAGAATACGAATCATCCGTATGTAATGGGATTATAAAACCTGTTTGAATACGATATGGGACGCAAATATGGAAGCTTTCGGCCTGTTTTCAAAAGCTAAATCTTCATTGATGCCTATTTGGTAATTCAAACTGTACACCAAGTGGCAGCAGGAAGGTTGCTTGAAAGACCACGGGAGACAACCATGTAAGGATCATTCTCTGTTACTCACATTCATTTTGAATAAGGAGAATAGAGTCTTTCAAAGGACAATTATAAAGGTGTATAAGCGAATGTGCCGAATTCGGACAATTCAGTTGTGATGTGGAGTTGATACGCCATACAGGCCTATCTTTGATTTTCATTTGCTATGGTTATGAAGAAGAATCACTATAAGGTTTTAGGCCTAATGTCCGGAACATCCCTGGATGGCATTGACATAGCCTGCTGCACGTTTACTATTCGTTCGGATCGTTGGAAATTTACCATCGATGAAGCAGAGACAATTCCTTATCCGGCAAAATGGAAGAAGCGATTAACCGATGCATATTCACTCTCTGGTAATGATCTTGCAGAATTGAATACCTTATATGGCCGGTACCTGGGCGAAGTTTGTCAATCGTTTATAGTTAAACATTCGATTCGTCAGATTGATTGTATTGCCTCACATGGCCATACAGTTTTTCATCAGCCATCTTATGGATATACGTTGCAGATAGGTGATGGTAATTCCATTCATGCAATTACAGGTTTGCCGGTTGTATATGACTTCAGAAGTTTAGATGTAGCCCTTGGCGGACAAGGTGCTCCTTTTGTTCCGATAGGTGATCACTTTCTTTTTGCTGAGTATGATGTTTGCCTTAACCTGGGCGGTATTGCCAATTTATCGTGTGTTGAAAGAGGAAAACGCATTGCATACGATATCTGTTTTGTGAATATGAGTCTTAACTATTTGACTCAGAAAGTTGGAAAGGACTATGATCATAATGGAACTATGGCTTCCGATGGCA
>JALOMY010000264.1 GCA_025455225.1 Cyclobacteriaceae bacterium
CTTTATTTTTACTTCGTCTTTCTGAACGCGTTTTTGATAAAGATTCTTAATCCTGATCTTAGGACCAGCCAGATCCATATAAACCTTGCAGGCATTACCCGTTTTTGCCATGGATTTTTTTAATGTGCTTATCATGGCTTCCCAAACAGTCGGATTATCGTGAGCACAATTAATGCGTGCAACCGTCATACCAGCCAGTAATAGCGACTCCATTTGCATGCGGTCGTACGCCAGTTCGGATGAAAGGGTTACCATGATGTGGGGTCTTTCAGAACTGGTATCTACACCCAATAGATTCTCGCGATTGTATTGCCTGATTTTTCCAGCTATTTCGAACGTACAAGCTACTTCAAACCGGTTAACAGAATCCGGGGAAAGCCAGCGAAGCACATTGGATATCTGATACAAAACATGGCTCTCACAACTTGTTAATGAAGACAAACCGATTTTATGAAGATATTCCTGAGCTTGCCGGATCTCCGATCTGCGCATAACTAAATAATGAATCAGATTGGCAGCACTGATTTGATTGTTTACTTTTAATGCCGCTATGGTTGTTGAAAAACTCTTCTCTACCTGGATCATTTCATTGGCAAGTTCATCCAATTGAGAATGAATCAGCTCATGGTTAATATCGGGAATCATGGAAATAACGATTACAGACTACTCTATTCAAGCACGAAGAAATGATTGCCTAAAGGCCTCATTTACCGGCTGCAGAATCTCATTAATTAAGGAATTCTGAAATGATTTCTGTCATACAATTTCCGAATAGATCATCCGGTTGTCAACTTATTAATAAATCAGCAACAACGCATAAGAAATAATGGCGGGTAAAATCAAATGATTTCAATCATTAAAGCAGTGAACGAACTGAAGGTTTCAATAATCTTTCATGGTTTTCCACAATTGCGAGAATTCTTTAAGATAAGATCGAGTTATGCCGGGGTCATATGTTAATAATACATTTTCATGATTGTAAAGCGCTGCACTTCGCGTCCAGTTGTAGCTTCCTGTTAAAACAACCTTCTCATCGACCACCATGAATTTATGGTGCATATGGTTAGGTGTGTGATCGATTTTAATTGAAATACCTGCTTCTGCAAGCTTATCAATGTCAGAACCTTCATCTTCCATTTTATCATTATCCGTAATTATCTGTATGGAAACGCCTTTCTTGAAGGCGGTCAGAATTGAATTCGAAATCAGATCATCACTGATGGTAAATACACAGATTTTCAAATTACGGACAGCCTGGTTTACCTGATGGATTATCGTATTGCGGCATGAATCGCCCGGACTGAAAAAGGCATCGGATGTAAACTGGGAATCACCCTGCAATGCACTTGTTACATCTTTTAGCCATTCCAGTATATGCCGGTAATTACCGGCATGAATATGTTCATGGGCTATATCAAACATTTTACTACGAAGCACGGTACGTTGTTGCTGACTTAGCGGAGTTTCAGTTAGCATTGCTTTCAGCACCTTGCGCTCGGAAGAAGAAAGATTCTGATCGCTTATACTGCTGACCAAGTGAGATAAAATATGTTCCATAAAGGTTACTTAGAAGCTGAAGTAATAAACTCACTTACATCTTGCTTAAACTTCTCAAGAGAAGGCTGATGAGTATACATCATGTGGCCCGCTTCATAGTATTTCATAATGATATTCTTTTTGATCTCAGGAGTTAGTCCCAGATGGTTGATGCTGTACTCAACACCATAGAAGACCGTAGCTACATCATAATAACCATTTAAGATCAGTACTTTAACATTCGGATCGTGACTCATTGCTTCTGCCATATCGATGCCGGTATTAATGGCCGCGGAAGCATTCCAACGCATATTTCCCGCGTGGTTCCAGTCCCACTTAAACCCAGATCGCACACCGGCCGTGGTGGCGTAATTGTGCTTACGGTTTACTTTCAGATCACTATAAAAGTAGTGAAGAAATCCGGTGATATAGGCTGGTGAAATGGCCTCACTTTGTGGATCATATTCCGCAAACTGGCTTAATAAGTCCTGGTTTACACCGGTAAAACGGGAATCCAGTCTTCCGGCAGTTTTGCCTTCTTCACGCAGTAATTCCTGGTAGAATTCACCTGCCTGAACCCGTAAGTCTGCCTTTAACCAGTAATCGGACTTAAGACCCGAAAAGTAAGCAAGTTTATCTGCCATAATTCTTTTTTCGGAGACAGCCAACTGGTCACCTTTAAACAAAGCCGGTGCATATTCTTTTTCAGTAAAAATCCGAACCTCATCCAGAAATTTTTCCAGGTTGGTTTGCTTGTTAGCAATCCTGTTGTGAAACCAAGCCGTTGCTGCGTAGGTTGGAAAATGAACAATGTAAGGCAGATCATCATTGGGCGGAAATAATAAGGTACGGAGATCAAATACTGCGGATACCATGATTACTCCGTTTAAAGCAATACCCTGGTTTAGCAACCTGTTCATAACACCAGCATTTCGAAAGGTGCCGTAACTCTCCCCCAGCAGAAACTTTGGTGAATTCATTCGTCCATATTCAATCAGAAATTGTTTAATGAACAGGCAAATGCTTCGTATATCCTGATCAACACCCCAGAAATCTTCAAATTTTGCTTTTCCTACTGGTACACTTAAACCAGTTCCAACAGGATCAATCATAACAAGATCAGCAACATCAAGTATGGAGAAATCATTATTGACCAATTGATAGGGTGCTGCCGGTGTATATGCAGGATCATTAACAATAATCCGTCTGGGGCCCAGCACGCCCATGTGAAGCCAGAAAGAAGACGATCCGGGACCACCATTGTAGGCAAACACTACCGGGCGCTTTGGATTATTTTGTCCTTCTTTTGTATAGCTGGTAAACCCGAACAAGGCAATGGGTTCATTGTTCTCATCGCGTAACAATAACGTCCCAGCTCTCGTGGAGAGCGGAATGGTAACATTGTTGATTTTAACCGTTTGTTGCGTTACCGATATCTCAGGCTCAGGTATGGGTTGAACATCTTTTTTTTCTGATTGTGCCTGACCGAAGGCATAAAGTGAACTGAAAAACAATAATGCGATCAGCCATGCAGATGATTTTTTGATTGCCATTTTTAACAGGTTTGGTTAGCTAAACTTACTAATACTTTTCTGAAATTATCCGACTTGGTTCTGAATCACAGCCCGCAGTTTTGTACTTTTGCCCGCGATTAAAACCAAGACAATGAAAATTGCAGAGATCCATACAAAAAAAGGTGTGATGAAAATCAAATTCTTTGAAAAAGATGCACCTAATACTGTTAAGAATTTCATCGACCTGGCGGAACATAACTTCTACGATGGACTGACCTTTCACCGGGTTATTCCTGATTTTGTAATTCAGGGCGGATGCCCTAATGGAATAGGAAACGGTGGACCAGGTTACACCATTAAGTGTGAACTTGACGGAGATAATCAATATCATGATCGCGGTGTTGTATCCATGGCTCATGCCGGCCGTAACACCGGAGGTTCCCAGTTTTTTATTTGCTTTAACCGGGAACGGACCAAACACCTGGACCGGAATCATACGGTTTTTGGCAAAGTTTACGAAGGTTTAGATGTCATTGATAAAATCAGGGCCGGTGATGTTATGGATAAGGTTGTAATTAAGGAAGTCGAATCGGTTTAATTCTTCCAGATTTTATTTCAAAATTCTTTTTATCATACTGAATCCCGGAATGTATCATTTCCGTTAAGGTTGTTGCGTTCACTAAACAGGATATATGAAATTTGTATACGTGTTTCTTCTTGTAGCTAATTCGTTAATCACCTACGCACAAGGATTTATTATGGAAGCTGAGGAAGGCGGTATTTCCTATTTATTGGGAAATCCCTGTTTAATTGAATTTTCGAACGGAGATCGAACTGAGGCTATATTAAATTCAGCATCATTCGTTAACGGATACATCAGCGCCATCACCATTAAAAATGAAAGCGGAGAAAAGGTTAAGTTGAAACCGGAAGAAATCAATCGGCTTTCCGTTAAAGTTTCCAAAGCTGCCAAAATTACCATGATGGCTGAATCCGTGAATTCCATTAAGGAAATGACAAAGACGGATTTTAATGATGTGATGAAACGTGACACCCTCATCTTTGAAACAGCCCGGCATTACAATAAGAATGGCAAGCCACGTCTTATGCAACTTCTAAATCCAGGCTTTGATTCCAAAATTAAAGTTTATGCCGATCCTAATCCAGATCGCAAGACCAATGGTCTTGCATTAGGAACGATTCAAGTGACGGGTGGCCTTGAAAAATCCTATTTGTTTGTTCAGAATAACCAGAAGGCCGTTCTCGTTAAAAAAGGTAGTTATAAAAAGAACTTTGAAGAACTCTATGGTAATTGCCGACAAATGCTGATGGCTTTTGGAGATGAGAAAATCAAATGGCAAGATGTTGCTGGCCATGTGTATGCCTTCAATTTCATGTGTCAGGAATAATTGTAACACAGGCAATAGCTTAATTCAGAAAAGCTCTTCCAAATGCCGGGAATTCTGATTAGGTTAATATCCATGAAAGCATATTATCTTCTTTTCCTGTTTTTCGTCAACACCAGCATTGTCTTTTCTCAGCGATCTGAGGCTGACCAAATTCAAACTTCAAACGGCAAGCTTACAATTCAGCCTGTTCTTCACTCTACCCTGGTCCTGTCATGGAACAATAAGAACCTATTTATTGATCCATATGGTGGCATTAAGGCTTTTGCCGGAATTTCAAGCCCTGATCTGATCATCATAACCGATATTCATGGCGATCACATGAATATCGAAACATTAACTGCGTTGGATACCGAACGCGCAGTCATTGTTGCTCCAAAAGCTGTTGTTGATCAGTTGCCGGAAATACTTAAGATGAAAGCCAAATCGTTAAGTAATGGCGGGATACTTGAAGAATCCGGAGTAAAGATTACCGCACTACCCATGTATAACCTCCCGGAAACTGAAGATTCACGCCATCCTAAAGGACGCGGAAACGGCTATGTCCTCACGTTTGGTAACACTACGGTTTATATATCCGGAGACACTGAAGATATTCCGGAG
>JALOMY010000265.1 GCA_025455225.1 Cyclobacteriaceae bacterium
ATATTTCAGGTAGACGATTGGAACAGTATAGATCGGATTCAATTGGAACGAAATCAGCAGCTGGTTGATATTCGCTTTGATGGTATACGTTGGTATGTCAATGACCTTCAGGCTGATCGCAACATGATTGATGTTCTTTTTGCAACGCTTCAGCAGGTAAAACCGGTTCGCCCGGTAGCCCGGGTTATTCGCGATTCAACGCGGCAGCTATTAATGGAGCAAGGTGTTAAGGTAACCTTGTTTGCCTCTGAGAATCGGGTTATGACATTCTTTGCCGGTGGCAATTCACGTAAAACGCAGGCGTATTTAATGAAGGAGGGTGAGGAGATTCCTTACCTGGTAGCAATACCGGGATACCGGGTTTATGTTTCGGGTATTTTTGAACTGGATGGAAACGGATGGAGAGACAAGTACGTATTCCAGATGAACTGGCGAAATTTCCAGGGTTTAAGCGCGCAGTTTCTACAATCACCCCAGCATAATTTTGACGTTGTATTTTTCGACACCTATTTTTCTATTGAAGGGATGTTCGATGCTGATACTACTAAGCTTAATAATTACCTGGATTCAGTGTCCTTACTTACGGTTGATGCATATTCTGCGGATACGGTCGAATTGAACTCACTAATGAAAACCATTCCTGACCTGGTTCTTACTGCCCGTGATGTAGGGGGAAAAAGCTACTCACTTTCCCTCTACCTGAAGACTGATGCGGACGGCCAGATAGCCGGTGTAATCAACCAGTCACAACTCGCGATTTTCAACCGGAAGAAGATTGAGCCGCTTTTAAAAAAGCGTAGCGATTTCCAGGTAAGTAAATAATTCAAGCTATAGGCACAGGCCGTTTCAATCGTTTCCAGAATTGCCTTTTCTTTATAACTTTACCCCGTTTAACGCTAAAATCAACAACCACGAATGAAGTTCATTGTTAACTCTGCTTATCTGCTTAAGCAGCTTTCCAATATCAATGGTGTTATTACTACTAACCCTGTTGTTCCTATTTTAGAAAACTTCTTGTTTGAACTGGATAAGGGCAGCCTTACGGTAACCGCCTCTGATCTTCAGACATCCATGATTACCGAGCTCCAGGTTGAATCCAAAGAGCGCGGTAACATTGCGGTTCCTGCACGAATTTTATTGGAAACCCTGAAGAATCTGCCTGAACAGCCGGTAACCTTCTCTATAGACGAATCAACCTATAGTATCGAAATTATCTCCGATAACGGCCGTTATAAACTATCCGGGGAAAATGCAACTGATTTTCCGAAGGTGCCTTCTGTTAGCAACGACTTTTCGGCCGAAATTTCTTCTGAAGTACTTTCCCGCGCCATCAATAATACCATTTTTGCCACCAGCAACGATGAGTTACGTCCGGCCATGACTGGTGTTTATGTAAACCTGGGCGAAAAGAACACTACATTTGTTTCAACGGATGGGCATCGTTTGGTTCGTTACCGCAGAACGGATATTAAATCGGATAATGGCAGTGCCATTATCATTCCACGCAAAGCCCTCAACTTATTAAAAGCCACTCTTCCGGGAGAAAATACTCCGGTAAGCATCGATTTTAATCTTTCCAATGCGTTCTTCAAGTTCGGCAACATTCGTATGATCTGCCGATTGATTGACGAGCGGTTTCCGGATTACGAAAATGTAATCCCAACCCAAAACAACATCAAGATGACTATTGGCAGAACTGATTTACTTAGTGCTCTTAAACGGATATCCATTTATGCCAATAAGACAACCCACCAGGTACGATTGAAAATTACCGGAAGCGAATTGCAGATTTCGGCAGAAGATCTTGATTTTTCGAATGAAGCAAATGAACGATTGTCTTGCGAGCATGAAGGTGAAGACATCGAGATCGGGTTCAACGCCCGTTTCCTGGTGGAGATGTTGACGAACCTGGATGCCGACCAGATTAAATTAACCATGTCAGCACCGAATAAAGCGGGTGTCATTCTTCCTACCGAACAAGATAAACAGGAAGACATATTAATGCTGGTGATGCCGGTTATGCTTAACCAATATGTTTGATTACTTTAATTTGTTTGAATAAATAACTCAGCCTCATCTTTTGCATGAGGCTGTTTTTTTATAATGAAAAATTCAGATGAAAGGACAAATTTATTTTTTCTTTCTGTTGATCATGATGTCTTCTTGTGCGATTCATGATGGTATGATGATGAGCACTTCGTTGCCGAGCGGCCTTACAGAAGCGGCTTATCTGGATTATGCCATTGGCTACAGCCGTTCAGACTATTGGTTTGGTATTGGTGGATTAAATAAGGATGCTCAATTGTACGAGGCCCGAAGGAACTTAATGCTCAATTATAGTCTCAAGGAAAGCGAATCATTCGACATCCTGACCATGGATCGGAAGAAAACCCTTTTTTTACCTTATGCGCGAGTCGAAGTATTGATCATTGCCGATGTGGTTGAATCCTCAGGCCGGAAAGTAACCATGAGCGATCGTTATAAGAATTCAGTTTTGAATAACCTTACACTCACTAAAAATTACCTGTCGTATAATGAGCCGGTCTTGATTTATTTCAAAGGCAGTACACAAAAGGGCCGAATTATTGCCCTTAACAACAAGACAGCAACGGTTTTCTGTAACAAACCAAACGGGTTAATATTTGTACGAAATTTCAAATATTCAACCTTATTTAAAACCGAGAACCTGGATTCAATCGCTTCAACTACCGGTTTCAGGGTAGGCGATGAGGGCTTTTACAAGATAAACTGGCAATCCGGTAAAGTCTACACGGCTTTCGGTAAGATTATTGGGATTAATAAGGATCTGTTGTTAATTGAAACTGAAGGCAAACTCAAATCCGTACTCATTCGGGAGATCAAGCAAAGTGATGAACCTTCGAATTCCAATTAAAGTTGCCCTCGTTTACCGAGTTCAATAACCTCCATATTTTTTATTTCTTTCCCTGTGACTTCAAATCGTACGATCGTTTTCATCGTATGAAAACCCTGATTGCCTGCTGCGCCAGGATTGAGGTAGAGCATGTTCCGGTAATGTGCATCCCGTCCTATCTTCAGGATGTGGGAATGTCCACAGACGAATACATCGGGTATACGCTCCTTAAGTATTCTCTTTATTCGAGCGTTGTAATGCGGAGGTGATCCGCCAATGTGCGTCATCCAGATAGTAAGTTCTTCACAGCTAAACCATAAATCTTCCGGAAACTTTTCCCGAATTTCAAGTTGATCAATATTACCGTAAACCGCCCGAAGCGGTTTAAACCGAGATAATTGGTCAGCCACCTGCCCATCACCCAAATCACCAGCATGCCAGATTTCATTACATGATTCAAAATACCTGAAAACAGCAGGGTCAAGATAACCGTGGGTATCCGAAAGCAGACCTATGTGCATATGTGTAATTTATCAAGTATTTCGTACATGCCCATTGCTTTAAGCTCAGGGTCTTTCAATTGAACCACCATCGGTTAAATGTAAGGAAGCATGTAATATTCTTACATTTTTTTAACTCTTACGGATGTGATTCATCTGGATGGAAATTCAATAATCCGGATAAACCGGTGGTTTATCGTAAATATTGTGGATTTATTACCCCTTCATTTTATTGATAATCATAAGTTCTACTTTTACCTCAAATCCAGTGCGTTATGAAGAAATATATGTTGCTTATTGTGATGCTAGTTTGGAACTATGCACTACTGGCCGATGGGGCCAATCCCGGTAAACCTGATCTTGAACAACAGTTCAAGAGCATTCGTGAACAATCGGAATTGGTAGAACAATTCCGAATGTTAAAAGCTTACCAGGTAGAAGCTTTCTGGAAAGCAGTGAAAGACACACTTAAGCTAAAAGACAAAACCCTGGCTGAAATCCGTGAACAGGTATCAACGTTCGATGCCCGGTTAAACGCATTGCAGGTAACTATTAATCAAAAGGATGAAATCATTAAAGAGATGGAACATGCTGGAACGCATATTTCAGTTTTGGGTATAGATGTTTCCAAGAATGGCTTCCTTGTTTCGGTTGCCTTAATTGTTGTTGCTCTTTTAGCTCTTGCAACATTTGCATTCTTTGCTTTTCGCATGAGTTTTATCAAGGCGCGGGAGTCACAAAAATTATACGATGATATTTACCAGGAATATGAATCGTACAAACATCGCATGGTCGAAAAGGAAGTGAAGATACTGCGTGAATTACAGGATTATCGCAATCGCTTTGTAGAATTAAAAAGTGCTTAATGCCTCAGGCATTAAGTACTTTCCTTAAATAATCTCGTAACATCAATTTCTTGTCTTACTGGTATACCCGAACATAATCGATTTCCATTCGTTGCGGCCAAATAGAATCATCAACACCTTTTTGGCCGCCCCAGTTTCCGCCAACGGCAATATTCATAATTAAATGAAAGCGCTTGTCGAATGGCCATCCCATATAATCATCTTCAGGATTTCGTTTGATG
>JALOMY010000266.1 GCA_025455225.1 Cyclobacteriaceae bacterium
AAGAAGATCGAACAGGTTTTTCGATTCGATTACAACCTGCTCAATTTCATAACGCAAGTACAATTTAATATCGACAAGCACCTGGTCATTGCGGGAACGGCCGCTGTGTATTTTCTTTCCCGCATCACCGAGTTTCCTGGTGAGCTCCAGTTCAACCTGTGAATGGATATCCTCAACGCCCTCTTCCATCATAAAACTACCCTGCTCAATTCTTGCATAGAGGGATCTCAGCTCTGCACTTAGTTTAGCCAGTTCATCGTGTTTAAGCAATCCGATGGATTCTAACATCTGAATGTGTGCCAACGAGCCCAGCACATCGAACTTCGCCAGGAACAAATCCATTTCCTGGTCTTTACCGACCGTGAACTTTGTAACTGCTGCTAAGGCAGCTTTATCTTTTTTCCACAGTGTCATGCGATAACAACTACTTCATCAGATGCCAGTAACAGGCATTAATAAATTTTCAATCAAACGAATATACGTATCAATTCCTTGCCCGATCTCATCCAGTAAAATATATTCATCTGCCATGTGTGAACGTGCCGAATCACCCGGTCCGATTTTTACCGAAGGCACCGGGATCAGGGCCTGATCGGAAGTTGTAGGCGACCCATACGTTTCCAGGCCGAGATCATGTGAAGCGCGAACCAACGGATGATCCTTCGAAATGCCCGAAGGCCGTAACCGGATTGAGCGAGGCATAACATCGCATGTAACCTGTTGCCTTATTTCGTCTATTACTTCTTCAAGGGTATAGGCATCCGTTACACGAACGTCAACGGTAAACCGGCATTCAGCCGGAATTACATTATGTTGTTTGCCGGCTTCTATGACTGTTACCGTCATTTTCACTTCGCCCAGTGTTTCTGAAACCCTCGAAAACCGATGGGTTCTGAACCATTCAATGTCATTCATTGCTTTATAAATGGCATTCTCACCGGTTTGATGTGCCGCATGACCGGCCACACCGTGCGCTACGCAATCCAGAACCAATAATCCCTTCTCTGCGATGGCCATCTTGCCCAACGTAGGTTCTCCTACTATAGCAAAATCAATTGGAGGAAGATGGCTCAAGATGCTTTCAATGCCTCCCCTGCCTGAAATTTCTTCCTCTGCTGTAGCGGCCAGCACCAGATTATATTCGATGTTTTGTTGATGATAAAAGTACAGGAAGGCCACCATTAACGAAACCAGTGGTCCGCCAGCATCATTGCTTCCCAGTCCGAATAATTTCCCGTTGATAACTTCTGCTTTAAACGGATCGCGCGTATACCCCGGATTCGGTTTAACGGTATCATGATGAGAATTGAGAAGAATGGTTGGCCGGGCCGGATCGAAATACTGATTTACAGCCCAAACATTATTTCCCGATTGATTAACGAGAATACCCTTCATCTCCAAAAATTCCTTAAGACAACGGGCCGTTTTATCCTCTTCCCGGCTGAAGGATGGAATTTCAATAAGTTGTTTCAGTAACTCAACTGCCTCGCTGGTCAATATGGGATGGATTGCTGTCAATTAATTAATTCACATAACCACGCAACAACATTGTGCTACCTGATGATTAAAGTGCCCTCTGTTTCCTGACCGGTATTGAGTAGTAAGTGTGTAGCATCACCTATCAACACTTCTTTAACACCGGCTTGAATCGCAGCAAAGGCATTCTCCAGTTTAGGCAGAATTCCATCAGCAAACGAACCTTGGTCAAGCAACTCTTTGTAGCTGGCTTCCGACAATAACCGGATTACCGAGCTATCATCCTCAATATTCTTTAATACACCTTTTTTCTCAAAGCAGAAGATTAGACGTACATCAAAGTGTTTGCTTAATGCAATAGCCAGCACAGAAGCAATCGTGTCGGCATTGGTATTCAACATCTTACCCTGGGCATGCGTTAATGATGCAAAGACAGGTACCACGTTCTGCTTAAGCAGGAAATACAACAATAATGAATTGACATCAGCTGGAGTTATATCGCCAACGAATCCATAGTCTACATCTTTAACAGGACGCTTTACCGCTTTGATCATGTTTCCATCGGCACCGGTTACGCCCATGGCATTGCAACCGAGTTGTTGTAACCGGGCCACAATCTGTTTATTAACCAGGCCGCCATAGACCATGGTTACCAGGTCAAGCGTATCAGCATCGGTAATTCTTCTGCCTCGCACAAACTTCGCCTGAATGCCCAGCTGTTCTCCAAGTTTGGTAGCCAGCTTTCCACCTCCGTGAACGAGTATTTTCGGTTCGCGAATGGATGCGAAATCGGATAAGAACTTGGTTAATGAAGCCGGATCATCCAGCACGTTTCCACCGATTTTAATTATGTATAACTTATTCATGGCTCCGAGTGAATCGTACTTTTAATTATCTACTTGCTTTTCAATATTTCTGATAATACGGCTTGTGCAGCCCACACCCGATTGCCCGCCTGACGAGTAACCAGGCTATTCGTACCATCCAGTATTTCATCGCTCAATTCAACATTACGCCTTACCGGCAAGCAATGCATGACTTTTGCCTGGTTGGTTAACTTCAATTTATTTTCCGTGAGCATCCAATCCGGATCCTGACTGCTCACCTGGCCATATTCCCTGTACTGGCTCCAGTTCTTCACGTAAACAAAATCAGCATCTTTCAGGGCATCGGCCTGAGAGTAAGTGATTTTTGCTTGTTGTGTAAACTGTTCGTCCAATTCATACCCTTTTGGATGTGTAACTACAAATTCAGCTTTTCCCCATCCGTTCACCCATTGGGCAAAACTATTGGCAACACATTGAGGTAAAGCTTTCACGTGTGGCGCCCAGGTTAACACTACTTTAGGCTTTCGTTTTTCCCGGAAGGATTCCGTAATGGTAATAATGTCGGTAAGGCTTTGTAAAGGATGAAGTGTTGCACTTTCCAAACTTATTACCGGTATATTCGAGAACCGTATAAATTGTTGAATAAATTGTTCGCTGTAATCCTCTTCCTTGTTCTTTAAGGAAGGAAATGTGCGGATTCCCAGTATATCAAAATACAATCCCAGAACCGGTGCGGCATCTTTAACGTGCTCTACGGTGGTTCCATTCATTACTACTCCTTCCCCAAACTCCAATGCCCAGCCTTCCTGACCTACATTAAACACAACGGTTTCCATGCCCAGGTTTTGTGCGGCTACCTGTGTGCTGATGCGTGTGCGCATGCTGGGATTTAAAAAGAGTAAACCTAACCTCTTACCAACACCCAGTGATTTATCGGCTAAAGGATCATCTTTATATTTCAATGCTTGGCTGACCAACGCATCAAGATTAGTCACATCGTGAATTGAAACAAATTTTTTCACTTCAGGGAGTCTGTGCTTTTAATTGAATATTCCTGTTCGGACACACATTGATTTAATGCATTCAAAAATACATTCACTTCATCTATATTCAGAGTCAATGATGGCAAAAGACGGATGGTGTTAGGATAGGATTCACCTGTGAAAATATGATGGCGGAATAACAAATCCTTGCGTAACGATTTATGAACCTCCGGCACATCAAAGCCAATCATTAAGCCGCGTCCCCGAATCTCAGGAAAAGCGGAGATGGATCTCAGTTGCTCTTTAAAATATGCGCCTACTTCGCGTGCATTGTCTATCAAATTTTCTTTCTGTATAACATCCAGCACGGCCATGGCTGCCGCACATGCAAGGTAGTTACCGCCAAAGGTGGTTCCGAGCATACCGCTCCAGGGCTTAATGTCCGGATGGATTAACACTCCCCCAATCGGAAAACCATTTCCCATCCCCTTTGCTACCGTAATTAAATGCGGTTTAATGCCCGATTGCTGGTGAGCAAAGAATTTTCCTGAACGGCCATAACCTGATTGAATTTCATCCAGGATCAGCATGGATCCATACTCCCGGCATTTTCTTTCCAACAATTGGAGAAACGAATCATCCGGCACATGTATTCCGCCCAATCCCTGAATGCCTTCGATCAAAACGGCAGCCACTTCATTGGTCATGGCCTGTGTAAAAGCATCCGGATCATTAAACGGAATAAAAACAATATCGTGACCCGTGTTAACCGGAGCCATGATCTTCGGGTTATCGGTAGTAGCTACTGCCGCAGAGGTGCGACCGTGAAACGACTTCTTAAACACAATAACTTTTTTCCTTCCGGTTGTGAATGAGGCCACTTTCAACGCATTCTCAATTGCCTCGGCACCGGAGTTACATAAGAACAACTGGTAATCCGGGTACCCGGAAACCTCACCCAGTTTTTCTGCGAGCCGTTCCTGTAATGGATTCTGTACGCTATTGGAGTAAAATCCGATTTTGTTAAGTTGATCGGAGATTGACTTAATATAATGCGGATGCGAATGCCCTATGGAGATCACGGCATGCCCACCATAAAGATCCAGGTATTTTTCTCCCTTATCATCCCACAGCCAGCTTCCTGCGGCTTTAACCGGAGTTACAGGGAAT
>JALOMY010000267.1 GCA_025455225.1 Cyclobacteriaceae bacterium
AAGCGACCTGTTGAAATGTAATAATCCGTACTTTTACGGCTTGATTTTTTAACCGAATACATATGGCGTTCAGTTTCTTTAAGAAAAGCGATAAAAAGGCATCAACCGAAAACACAGGAAATACCCATTATCACCAATTAAATGTAAAAAACATAAAATGGGAGACGAAAGATGCCATTACCATTTTCTTTCAGCAGCCTGAAAAGAAAATTCATTATAAATCGGGTCAGTTTTTAACATTAATAGCACCCATTGCCGGTAAAGAGATTCGCAGGGCTTATTCATTATGCTCTTCTCCTTTTACAGATGAGGATTTAGTAGTTGCTGTGAAAAGGGTTGATCAAGGATTGATGTCAAACTGGTTACTTGATAACCTGAAAATCGGAGATACCATTAAGGTAATGGAGCCCATGGGACATTTTACAACCGAGTTTGATAAAACCCGAAAGCGTCACCTGATCATGTTTGCGGGTGGCTCGGGAATTACACCGATGATGTCGCATATAAAAAGCGTACTCACCCAGGAACCTGACAGCATTGCATCGCTTATCTATTGTAATCGGGATATTGAGTCGATCATCTTTAAAGATGACCTTTCATCGTGGGAGACGAACTACCAGGGAAGACTGCATGTAATACATATTCTGGATAATGCCCCAATGAACTGGCAGGGCTATTCTGGATTGTTGAATCCTGAAATGCTGAAGAAGCTCTTTGAACGAATTCCTGACTGGGGCCTTGAAAAAACTACTTATCTGATGTGCGGTCCGGAGGGAATGATGAAGAATGTTGAGACATTATTGGCACAACACAATATTCCTGCCGATAAGATTTTTAAGGAAAGTTTTGTTCAGGGAACTATTGATAAGGATAAGAAGGATGAAATTCCAGAGGCTGAGTCGGGAAATAGGGCACATGAAGTAACCATACGTTATGATGGTAATGAATATAAGGTGATGGTAGAACCTCATCGTACGATTTTGGAAACTGCACTCGATCAAGGCATCGATCTTCCTTATTCCTGCCAAAGCGGTTTGTGTACAGCATGTCGTGGTCGTGCGCTTTCCGGAAAAGTTAAATTGGATGAGGAGGAGGGCTTATCGCAAGCTGAACGGGAAGCCGGGTATGTGCTTACCTGTGTTGGCCATCCTTTAACAGATGATGTAGTTATTGAGATCGGATAAATTTAATTTCAATTTATTCAGGCAATTGTTTTTCGAATAACAGGTTATTCAAGATGCCATTATCCGGAATTTGTAGTGGTTGAAATTTGGTGTTTTTCATTCTGAACAATGTTATCGACTGACCACTCAATTTGTTTTTGAAAGGGATGCTTCCGTACAGAACAATCCATTTTCCTGCAAATGTTGCATGAGAAATCGAGGCAGCCATCGGAGTGCACAAATAATTCAAGAGATTCTCCAAACTCATCCCGAACTAAACCAGCGAGTTTATCAATCTCTTTATGCGCTTCATGCACATTGAGGTACCAAGGCACAGTTAAATGGCAATCCAGATGCAGGGTGCTGCCGTATTTTATAATACGAACATTATGTAAGTCGATCCAATTCGGGCTACGGTTATTATTTAATACGGTAACCATTTTTTTCAATAATTCAAGATCGCGTTCGTCCATTATTCCGGCCAATGAAGAACGAATAATTTTAAAGCCGGTATACAAAATCAGCAAGCTGAAAATTATGGCTACCGTGCTATCCAGCCAGGTCAAGTTGGTTAGGTAGATTAATGCCAGGCCAACCAATATCCCTAAAGTAGAATAGGTGTCACTCAGTAAATGCTTTCCACTTGCCTGAAGTGCCAGGGATCTGTTGCGCTTACCGGTACGTATACACCATGCACCAATAATCATATTTATAAATGCAGTTGAGGTTATAAGAATAATTCCCCAATCCAGTTTGCGAATCTCAGCAGGGGTGATAAGGTTTTGAATGGCCTCGTAGATAATAATAATTCCGGCCAGTGTAATCATACTACCCTCTACAGCAGCGGAAAGAAACTCAACTTTTCCATGCCCATAGGGATGATCTGCATCGCGGGGTTTGGCTGAAAGGTAGAGACTATAGAGTCCAAGAAATCCCGCTACCACGTTAACAATGCTTTCCAGGGCATCGGTCAGAATGGCCACCGAATTGGTAAGAAAATAAGCAACGAGTTTAGTCGATAACAGGATAACGGATAAGAATGCCACCCATTTTTGAACTTGAATATTTTCCCTGGCTGGATCCATCTTATGATTTCTTTTTTCGGATGAGGTTGATAATTGCTGGAATGGCAATAATTACCCATACAACATTAATGAAGGTATTGGCATAAGCAGTATAGTATACCGAATAAATAATCAGAAATATGCCGCCAACAAGATTCAATACATAGAAAATAATGGAATCTGATTTAATTTTCTGATAGGAGTTTAAGCCATAGGCGATAATCACCATAAATGATCCGACCCATCCAATAATGTCAATTAATAATTTCATCGCAGCAGGGCAGGAAAATCTGGTTTTGATTTAGGTTTAATCCCTTAAGTGAATACGCAAAACATACATATCATTTGTAACGAACAAAGTCTTTTCATCCGAAGATAATGCACAATTGGAAGTGGCCGCATCCAGTTTAATCATTCCGATAATTGTTCCGGAGGGATTAAAAATAAATACACCTCCCGGACCGGTAGCGAAAATATAGCCACGACTGTCAATCTTTAATCCATCCGGAAGGCCGTTAACGGTTCCTACGAGATGAGTGGCATCATAAAATATCTTCCCGGATTGAACCGTACTGTCATTTAATTGATACAGATACCACCTTGCTTTATCAGGATCTGAATTTGCCACCAGAAGATTTCCATCAGGAGTAAATGCGATTCCGTTCGGACGAGTCAGGCTGTCGATCAGGAGCGTTACTTTACCTTCGGCATTAACTTTATAAACTCCCTGGAATGGAATTTCTCTTTCAGGATCTTCCGCTTGCCTGGCTAATCCATAGGGCGGATCGGTAAAATAGAACTCATAATTTTTGAAGGCAGCGTCATTAGGACTATTAAATCGTTTACCATCATATTCTTCGGCAATAGAAGTAAATTCAGGTTTAGGATCTTCCAGGGAGGCAAGCATCATCGCCAGTCTTCGGTCGCCATGCTGGCAAAGTACCAGGTTGCCTTCGTCATCAAGTAAAAGCCCATTCGAGCCTGATTCCTTACTTTCTGTTTTCGATCCGGTAAAACCGGAAGGTGTCAGGTAAACAGAAGTGCCTGATTCCTCCGTCCATTTATAGATTGTATTTTTTGGAACATCGGAAAATAGAAGCATTTTATTTTCTTCAATCCAAAGGGGTCCTTCACTCCACTCAAATCCTTCTGCAATTATTTCAATCTGCGCATGATTGGATATAACTTCATCCAATTGTGGATCAAGCCGTTCAATTTTACCAGTAGTACGAATTGGCTTAGAGCATTGAAAAAGTGTGATCGTGCACAGCAAGAGACACATTGATGTTGTATAAATTCTCATAGGGAGGAAGGTTGGTAATCAAACCAATTTTTTCGAAAAAATACGAAAGCGTTTGTAAACTTTTCCATTGAGTTTCTCACATTCTCCCCGCATTGGAAAATTATTTTCCAAAATGAGATGACTGTCAATCAACTTCATTTTTCTTTGTAAGGCAGATTCCAGAATGGATTTCCCCATTAAAACGCTAATGCCAACACCCCGAAAGCCGGGCTTTATAGCCCCTAACATCAAATTCAATTGCTTGGCTTTTCTCATTGACAATAGAATGTGAAGAAATCCCAGTGGAAGTAATCTGCCTTTGGCTTTTTGAATTCCGGCACTCATGTCGGGCATTGCAACAACGAAAGCAATGAGGTCACCTGATTGATTAACTACAACTTTTACAAATGCAGGGTTAAGCACCGGCAGGTATTGCGCTGCCAACTTAATCATTTCTTCTTTCTGCAACGGTGAAAATCCGAAGATTGGCGCGTAGGTTTCGTTAACCAGTTGTAGCACGGGTAAGATGTATGGCTTCAATTCCCGCTTCGAACTAAACTCAATTAGTTTTATAAATGGGTTTTGCGAAACCCGACTATAGATTTTTTGGTAAGTGGAAGGTATTTTCTCAGGTATCTTGATACAATAAGAAATACAATCGATCTCCTTACCATAACCTTGGTTAGCAATAAGATCTGGAAGATAATCCGGATTTGTAGGCGTAGCCAGTACCGGTAAGTATTCAAACCCTTCAATTTGCGCGCCTTGTGGGTCTTTGTCAGAAAATCCAAAGGGGCCAATTACTTTATTCATTCCCTTTTCCCTGGCCCATTGCTCAATCGCCTGAATTAACGCACCGGCAACTTCATCCTGGTTAATGCAATCCATCGAAAAAAAACGAGCAGTTTTTTCACCAT
>JALOMY010000268.1 GCA_025455225.1 Cyclobacteriaceae bacterium
GTCCCCTCGGCCGTGCCGATGATGACTTCTGTCGGGAACGCATCGTGAACGGCCGTGAAGGCGAACCGGCTTCCATCCGGGTTCCAGCAGAGGTTGTCGAGCCACGCATACGGGCTGTTCTTCGGGTTCTTGCGGTAAGCGTCGATCGGCGGAGTTGTTACCTTGCCGGCTTCCCACACGTCCACGCGGCTTTCGCCCTCGCTCTTCACGACGGTGTCGTCGAACGCGGAGACCATGGCGATCTTCTTGCCGTCCTTCGTGACGACGAACTCGCGGACGTAGCGGGTCTCATCGACGATCTTCTCGGTTCGCCAGGTGACCAGATCCAGTTTGTGAATCTCGCTCACCTTAGGGTCAGGAACCTGCGCATTGGCTACCAGCTTCCTTCCAGAATCACATCGCGCATTAAGACCGAACGGATATACCTCTATACGAGCATGGAAAATCTTGGATTTATTTACTATAAATCCTTTGTGAAATACGACCCTGAGATTCTTCAAAATTATGGAGGATCGGGATATCCCCCACAGAGGCAGGTTTCATTTGGTGTTAACATCCGTATCTAACTCTTTAATTTAAAAAAATGAAAGCCATAATAAATTATTCAGCGATTTTTCTGCTTCTCCTTACTTCTGCTATCAGTAGTTGCGAAAAGGACTTCTTAGAGAGGTATCCTTTGGATGCTATGAGTGATGCAACATTTTTTTCATCACCCAACGATTTAAAGGTATACGTCAACGGAATTTATCCGATGTTTCCACGTTATCATTTTCAAGGTTCGTTCGATGGCGCCAGCAATATTGCCCTTGATGCCAATTCAGATATTTTGATTGGTACAGGCGCAAGCGGAGCCTTGTTGCAAAAAGGCAGCAACGGACAAGCCCCCCTGACAAATAGTACATGGACTTCAAGCTTTTCATGGATCCGCAGCATTAATTATTTTTTACAAAACTACCAGCGGGTTGTTCCAAGAACCACTGAAACCAACCAATTTAGCGGTGAGGGATATTTTTTTCGGGCCTGGGTGTATTACAATATGTTGCTACAGTTTGGAGATGCTCCTATTATTACAGAGGTATTAAATACAAATAGTCCAGAGCTGTACAAACCGCGGGATTCACGTTATGATGTTGCAAAATTCATTATTCAGGATCTTGATTCAGCCATTAGCAACCTTGGATGGAAAAATACTGCTTTCGCTGGCGTTGGACGGGTTAACAAGGAGGCCGCAATCGTAATGAAAGCACGTGTAGCTTTATTTGAAGGTACATGGGAGCGTTACCATGGCAGGAAAAATTCCGTATATAAAGTTTCTGGTAAAACAGGGGATGACCTGCTTGCATTGGTGGAACCTGCTGTTCTGGAATTGATGGCAAGGCATGGATCATTACTGTTTAATGCCGGAGGTCCTTATAATGAGGCATACAATCAACTATTTGCGCAACAGGATGCATCCAAAACGCCAGGCGTGTTCCTGTATCGGGTGTATGATGCAACCCAGATTGTTGGTCATAATTTCTTTGACAACGTAGTAGATGCTGCCTTCACAGCGTCACGACGTATGGTGGATGCATATCTTGACAAGCAGGGTAATCCTCAATCAACTTCCAGTTTGTCATTAAACAAGCAGGACCTGACCAACCTGGCAACTAATCTCGATCCCCGCTTCAGGCAAACAATCTGGACTCCTGACCGTGGACCCCAGAATAAGCTTATTGGTTTGGAGAAGCAGGCATTACCGGCACGATATCCACTGATCACCAATGCTTTCTCAAGCAACTTTGCTGCAGCAGGCCTGCGACTTTGGAAAGGAGCCATATTAAATGCGAATGAATGGAGAAACGGCTCTACAGATGAAGTACTGATTCGCTACGAGGAAGCACTGTTGGCACTGGCAGAAGCGAAGGCAATTTTGGGAACTATTACGCAGGCAGATTTGGATAAAACCGTTAACGTGATTCGCAATCGTGTGGGAATGGCCAGTATGCAACTTGCTGCTGTTAACAGTTGGTCAATTACCTATGAAAGAAACAAAAGCTTCGATCCGACGGAATCAAAAATATTAAATGAAATCCGTCGCGAACGCCTGGTTGAACTTGCCTATGAAGGGCATCGTGTAAATGACCTGAAAAGATGGGCAGTATACGAAGATGTGATCAACGGGTTTAAACCGCAGGGCGCTCATCACAAGGAATTCGTTGATTATTTCAATGATGTATCAAGGCTTATGGCTGATGGTTTTACCTCAAGTGATGCTGCAAAATGTAAATTGACACAGGGCGTAAATTTTGACATAGATGCCGAAGGATATATTAATCCATTCTTCAGAGTGCCTGAATTCAAGAGTGGCGGAGAAGGTTATTTCATCGAAGCAGGCAGAAGTTATCTGTCAGCGGTTCCCAGGGCAGAAATTGATTTGTATCTTGAAAAAGGAGGTGTAACGCTCACTCAAAATCCCGGATGGTTTTAATACTTCATAAATTTCAAACATCATGAAACAGTCATTTATTAATATTTTTATTGTTGCTCTGATTGGTATCCAGTTTATAGCATGCAAGCCCAGGATTGATATGGATTTAGCCCAATGGGGTGATAAAGCCATAATTGATAATGTTCGGATATTTAATATCCAGTTGCAGGATCAGCAATTGCAGGAATACTACACCAGTGGGGTTCTTACTCCGGCAAGCAGGCGAACCTATGTCTCCACTGGAAATGCCATAATAGATTTGGCTAATTTTAAAGCTACGGTTACAGTGCCTTCAACTATAGACCTCACTAAAACAGGGATTGAGTTTTTTCACAGGGCGGTAAATATTGAACCGGTAAATGGAGCTCCAATTGCAGGAATAATAAATGATTTCTCTGCAAAACAATTTGTATACAAGGTATATTCTGCCGATGGTGTAACGCGTGAATGGACGGTAATAATTAAAAATTGAAAGGTTTTAATTTTAAGAATTTATGGGGGTAATAAGTTTTAATCTGACATAAGTAAAGCAGGAAAATGATAAGTGTGCGGAGATTACGACGCTATTGAAACAGGCCCTTTTCAGCATATAACTTTATTCCGGTAAAACCTGCTTAAGAGGCTAATTGGCAAATCCCGATGTACGGCAACAAATGAGGTATGAGGCCTGGTTTGAAGTTAAAATTAATTATGAGAAAAATAAAAAAAACAGTTGTAATTTTTAATGCTTTCTTGCTCCTGCTTGCTGTAAATCCTGTAATAGCCCAGTACCAGGTTCCAATACCTACTGGTCCACAACTTACCTGGCAGAATGCCGAATTGGTAGCATTGGTGTGTTGGGACTTACATGCTTTTGACGGGAAATTTTATGTTCAATCTAAAACCCGGATAACACCGGTTGAAGATTATAATATTTTTAATCCGCAAAATTATGATCCCGAGCAATGGGTGAAATCTTTAAAAGATGCCGGATTTAAAATTGCTATTCTGACGGTTAGCCATGAAACAGGATTTTTCCTTCACCAGAGTGATGCCACTCCCTATTGCATGAAAGCCTTGAAATGGCGCGATGGCATGGGCGACATATTGAGAGATTTTAAAACTGCCTGTGAAAAATACGGCATATTACCGGGTGTTTATATTGGGACGAGGTGGAATGCATTCTATGGAGTGTATGATTTCAAAGTTAATGGAGAAGGGGCTTTCGCAGAAAACCGGCAAAAGCAATACAATCGGATGATTGAGGGTATTGTTAAAGAGATATTTACAAATTACGGCGACTGGGCTATAGTTTGGTTCGATGGTGGAGCCCATGGTCCTGCACAAGGCGGCCCTGATGTGCTTTCGATTTTTGAAAAATACCAGCCCAATTGCCTATTTTACCACAATCTGGAACGGGCAGATATGCGTTGGGGAGGAAGTGAGTCGGGAACAGTACCTTATCCTAGCTGGGGAACTTTTCCTTACCCTTCAACAGGTGCCGGCGAAACTGCAAAGAAGGAAATATACGCAAATAATTATGCCATGCTTAAAACCGGGGTGCCCGATGGCAAATACTATATGCCTGCCATGAGTGATGCGCCACTTCGTGGTAATGGTGGCCACGATTGGTTTTGGGAACCTGACAGGGAGGGTACGATTTATCCGCTGAACAATCTGATAGAAATGTATTACAATTCAGTAGGGCATAATACCAGCCTTATTCTGGGTGTTGCCCCAGGACCTGATGGACTAATGCCCAACCCCGATGTAAAAAGACTTAAGGAATTTGGTGATGAAATACACCGCAGATTTTCAAAGCCAATTGCCGCAACATCAGGAACCGGGGAAAAGTTCATTCTTCAGCTTCCGGTAAAGCAAAAAGTTAATCAGGTGGTTTTAATGGAAGACATTGTTAAAGGGGAACGGGTTAGGAAATTTGTTATTGAAGGAAAAACAAACAACGG
>JALOMY010000034.1 GCA_025455225.1 Cyclobacteriaceae bacterium
CTATTATCGGTGGCCATGCTTTCGCTGGTGCTCCGGTTTGTGTTCAAGCGGTTACCGGGCGATGGTTTCGACACCGTGGCATCCCTGCTGACCTTGCTTGCCGGAGCCATCCTGGCTTTCTTCTTCCTGTGGGTAGTTGTGGTAGGCGTGGCTTCCGTATTCCGGAAA
This sequence comes from Cyclobacteriaceae bacterium, assembly GCA_025455225.1. Classification (GTDB taxonomy): domain Bacteria; phylum Bacteroidota; class Bacteroidia; order Cytophagales; family Cyclobacteriaceae; genus UBA2336. The sequence continues at coordinate 169 of JALOMY010000034.1, forward strand.
ACCATACAGCTGAAAGAATTTATTTTCTCCCTTATCCCCGTAGCCATCCTCCTCGTACTCATTGAAGTTGTGTTCCGTATACTTCCACCGGCCTGCGAACCGGGTGTGCCGCCTTCAGAAGAAGTACAGGGTATGTACCATCCGGAAACCATTAACCAGGTTGTTGACACCCGAACACCTGCACTTCAGTTGAATTCATACGGATTCCGCAGCCGGGAATTTGAATTTAAAAAAGACAGCAGTGAGTTCGTATTGGTATTGCTGGGCGGAAGCACGGCCACCGGTGCCTATGCAGCCCAATGGGAAAATGTACCCTCCGTTTATATTGAGAACCATCTGAAGGCCTTTATTAAAGAGAAGTACAACAAGACACTCAAAGTATATTCACTGGCGGAAGTAGCCGCTGATGTTGAGGATGAGGCCTTCTGGTTTTTCAAGCTGGGTGTTCACATGAAACCCGATGCTGTACTTTCCCTGACCGGCATCAACAACCTGAGTCATGTGGTAACCAATCCGGATACCTGGGAAGTTGGCAGCGGGTCACGAAGCTTTAGAAGGATGGGCATGGTGATCGATCCGAGTGTGGGGCCCAGTCGGATAGTCTATGCAGTCATGGCATTCCTGGATGACAAGCTCAATAAATACAGTGCGGCATACCGGTATGCGTTATGCAAGATCGGGGGAGATGCGAAGGATCCGTTAAAAGAAGACAACCGGTTCACTTCCTATCAATACAATCCGGCTAAGGTGGAGGAAGCCACCTTTCGTTTTTTTGAAACATTAAGTGGATTGAAAGACTTCTGCTCGGTACGAGGCATCCGGTTTTATACCATCCTCCAGCCCTTTGCCACCTGCGGTCCGTCAGTATTGGAAAACACAAAAGAAAAAAATCTGTTACAGCAATTGTACCTGACCATGATTTCGGAATCAGTACCCTATGCTGAAAAGTTAAATTTGCTGGATGCATCCGCCTCAGCGGGCGATCAACTGGAACCCTATTTTGTTGACACCTGTCATTTCTATGATGAAGGCTTCGTGATCCTCAATGAAGAAATTGTACGATATTTAAAAGAAAACTTATAGTATGGAGTTCTTACGCGATCTATTTCAGTTTCTGAAGGAAAGAAAGAAGTGGTGGCTCATGCCCATCATTATTGTGCTGCTTATTATCGGGGCCATTTTGATTTTTGGCGGTGGCAGCGCAGTGGCGCCTTTTATTTACACATTGTTTTAGATACTTAACTCCTGACAGGAATCAGATGACTTTAAGATTCGAAGTGGCGTTAATTCCTTTCTGGAAATTACAAGTCTATCGGGTAAGTCTAAAGCAAAAAACAATCTGACTATTCAACTAATTTGTGCGTGAGTTATCATGAATGAACGTAAACACCAGGAAACTATTTTAGTGATCAGTGCAGGGTTGCTGGTCTTCTACTATTTTTTCCGTGACTTAACCTGGCTGGTGTGGGGTGCGCTGACATTGAACCTTATTGGGGCATTTTTGCCGAAAATAGCCGGTTATATTTCGTGGGCCTGGTTCAAACTGGCCGAGGGCATGGGCTTTGTGATGTCGAAAGTGATTCTCAGCCTGGTCTTTTACATCTTCCTGTTTCCAATAGCGATGCTCTCCAAACTGTTTACCGGGAAGGATTTTTTACTAAAGAAAGATTCCATCACCACCTGGCACGATAAAAACCATACCTATCGTTCTGACGATTTGGAAAAGATGTGGTAGCCTTTACCCTCCTTATATTTTATACTACTTGAATCCTAAATTTTACTGATTAATGAAACGATTACTGATTCTGGGCGGAGCCGATACCCAGAATGTGGCCATCAATAAAGCACGTGAGATGGGCTGTTATGTAATTACATGTGATTACCGCCTGGAAAACCCAGGACATTAATCTTCCCATGATTACCAAAACGTAAGTACCCTCGATAAGGATGAGGTACTTCGGCTGGCTCAAACGTTGAATATCGATGGGATTAGGGTATATAATAATGACCCGGGTGCGCCCACCGATACCTATTTAGCTGAAAAGTCAGGATTGCCGACTAACCTATATTCAGTGATCGAGACTTTATTCCGAATGGATATGTTCCGTGCGACAGATAATAAATGGAGAATTTGTGGGTAACAATTTTCTTACCAAACCATCAATTTAATTTTGATTCAATAAATTCGAAGCCTCATACTGAGGATTCTTCAAGCCAGCTGAAGTATGATCAGTGAATACTATTTTCATCGAAACGAATGATTTGAGGAATTCAGGTGGAGATTATCCGATTTTTAATTTAAACGAATTGTTATGCTTAAAATTTTAATGACCAGTGCCGGGAGTTTGGAAACCCAAAATGTGCTTGAAAGTTTGCGCAACAGGCGAAGTGCGATTCGATTGATTGGGGCCAGTTCAAATGCGGAAGATCCTTTATTAAATGAATTCGACCAGGTTTATATTACCTCCAAGTTGTCGGATAAGCCGTTTGAAGATCAATTATTAAAGATCGTGGCCCAGGAGTCCCCGGATCTGATAATTCCGGGAAGGGATGACGATGTGGTATTTTTGGCAGGCCTGGCAGAGCGAAAACCAGAACTGGCACCCCTTTGTTTGAGCCTGGGAAGTGAAGCCGCAGATATCATCCGCGACAAATGGAAAAGTTACCAGTTTTGCCGGGATGTGGGATTACCCTTTTTGCCGTGCAGCGTCTCTTCCGATCCTGAAGAGCTAACCCGGTTCGCTGAACAATATTCCTTTCCGATATTTGCCAAACCGAGGCAGGGAGCCGGATCCAGGGGTATATACATGGTGCAGACCGTTGACCAGTTGCTGGCCCTGGCTTCGCAAAATTCATATCTCTTTCAGCAATTCTGGGGCAATAAGACTTTTTTCCAGGAGTACCAGGCCAACATCATCAAATACGGCATACCCTTTATTTTCTCTTTCGAAGAAATCAAATTCTCCATGCAGACCTTTGTTTTCAGAGACGGCAGTATGGCCGATATGTTCTGTTCATGGAATCATATGAAACATGGTGTAAGCATGCGTATTGAAACCACCGAAAACAAGGAAGTAGAAGCAATTGGAAGAACCTGCGCAGAAGCTTTCGCTAAAATTGGATGGCGTGGACCACTGAATATTCAGGGGCAATTCAATGAAAAAAATGAGTACGCCATTTATGAATTCAATGGACGATTTACGGGTGCAACTGCCGCCCGTGCCCATTTGGGTTACGATGAACTAAAGCAGGCTGTTGATTCATTAACTTCGTATTCATTACCTGACTTTCCTGGGTTCGGAAAAGCAAAAGCAGTGGAGAAACGGTTTCATAACAGTCCGATACAAAAGGTGATTAGTTCATCGTTCATTCAAATGACCTAGGTATTTCGGAATAGTAATACAAACCAGGATCTGTTTTTAGTCCTGATCCTGGTAATGTTTGAGTATGAATCACGGTTTGATCCGCCTTTACAGTCGGGCAGGCTCCACTTCGCTTTGTTAAGGGTCGAAATGATGTTTATTTATTTGTTTAGAGCACTGAATTGGGGACCTCTCGGTCGTTCCTCCCTCGAGGTGACGTTTAAATGATTGGTTTAGAGCAAGGAATGAAGAACCTTTCCCCCGGCTTCGCCTCCCTCGAGGTGACGGTTAATTTTTTATTATGAGCACGGAATGGGGGACCTCCCGCCTTTTCAGTCGGGCAGGCTCGCTCGTCCCTGTGGGACTCACTCAAGGTGACGTTTATTATCCAAAATCTTAAATCCCCAATCCGAAATCCGCAATCCCGAACCCAAAATCCCTGGGTAACCTTCTTGCTCGAAAAACACGAATTTTCCCCCAATTCAATATATTAGCACCTTAATTCAGTTGGATTTCGATGCCCGGAAGAATTTTATGGTTTTTACTGACCCTGGTTGCTCTCGCCTCCTGTGTTCCCAATAAAAAAGTACTCTACCTTCAGAAGGACGATGTCAATAAAAAAGACATGAAGAAGGACACGGTGCTGCGTACCTACGACATGGTGATCCACGAATATAAAATCCAGCCCCTCGATATCCTTTCCATACGACTTGAAAGCCTCACCGACCCGGAGTTCGACTTTATGACCAAACTGCTGCAACTGGACCAAATGCAGGGTGGGGGAAACCAGCAGAACATGTTGGTCAATGGTTTCCTCGTTGACCAGAACGGGGACCTTGAATTTCCGGTAGTGGGAAAAATCAAATTATCGGGGCTCTCTTTGTTCGAAGCCCAGGAAAAACTCCAGGAACTCTTCAAGCCCTATTTGAAAGACCCAGTGGCCCGCATTCGCCTGCTCAACTTCCGGTTTACCGTGCTGGGGGAAGTGAACCGTGAGAATCAAATTGTATCACAAAACGTTCGCGTTACCCTCATGGAAGCCATTGGCCTCGCAGGCGGGTTAACCGACCTGGCCGACCGCTCCAGCGTTAAAATTATCCGGCAGCGGGGCGACCAGGTGGATGTGCTCTACATGAATTTACTGGAAGAAGACCTGCTGGCTACGGAGAACTATTACGTGCAACAGAACGACATCATTGTCGTGCCGCCTTTGAAACAGCGCCCGTTCCGCAAGTACTGGACGGAGAACATTGCCATCATCGTTTCCACGTTGTCGCTGGTGTTGCTGGTGATCAGCCTGGCACAGAATAACTAATGAATACTTAAATCAATATTCTTGAATTCGCAAAGTGATAATGTCTTTGAACAGGAGATAACCGGTACCACCGGTCAGAAAAGCGGCCTTCCCATCAACTTCAAGCGCATCCTCGACCGGGCCGTGAGATACTGGTACCTGGTTGTGGCCTGCCTTTTGGCAGCCCTCACCATCGCCTTCATGATCAACCGGTACACCACGCGCATTTATGCGATCGCAGCCTCCATTATTGTGAAAGAAGGTACCGAAAATGCGGCCGCTGAATTTCTTTATAAAAGCAACCCCCTCGTTAACCCCTACCGAAATTATTACAACGAACTCTACATCATGCGTTCGTATCCGCTGCTCCGGGATGTGGTGGAGTCGCTCAACTTCCAGGTGGCCTGGTACCGCGAAGGCAATGTAAAGACCTTTGAAATGTACGATACCGGTTTCCCGGTCTCGCTTCACCTTGTCAAAGGTGCTTCTATGCCTTACGGAAAAAGCATGGTGTTTGAGTTTACCGGTACGACTACCTTTTCCCTGGAATACGCTACCGATGACGGTTCACGTGGTACTTCCTTTCCGAACCTGACCTACGGGGACACCCTGCGCATCAACGGCTTTCTATTGCTTGCCCGCATGCACAGGCCCGTTAAGGATGAACTGGTTGGCAAACAGTACCGCATCGATTTTATTGATCCCTATACCCTGGCCAAGCAATATGCCGGAAGACTGAAAGCCACGTGGGCCGAGTTGGGCTCATCCGTTATCAACCTGGAGATTACCGGTGCTTCTCCCGAAAAGGAAATTGCTTTTGTGAACCAGTTCATTGAACGCTACCAGCAATACGACCTCGATAAGAAGAATCTCGTAGCCACACGGTCACTCGAATTTCTCGACCGCCAGCTCGCCACACTGCGCGACTCACTTGATTTTTACGATGCCAAGATTGAAGACTTTAAGTCCACCCATTTCATGAGCAACTTTGAAGGGGAATCCAACCGGTTGCTTGGTCGAATCGAAGAACTGGACAATCAACGCGCCCAACTTACCCTCTATGAGAATTATTTCCGTTACCTGGAAGACTATTTAAAGAACGGCAAGGAGTTCGACCAGATTGTTCCGCCTTCTGCCGTGGGCATCTCCGATCCCGTGCTCACCGGCCTCATTACCCAGCTCACCGAGGTGCAGTTCTCCATCCGCATCCTGGGTGAACGGCAAACGGAAGAAAACCCCCTCGTAGCTGACCGCAGAAAGCAGATAGAACAACTGAAACGTGACCTGCTCGAAGGGATGAATGCCGTGCGGTCTACCCAGAAGATCAACCGGGAATTCCTGGACAAGCAGATTGCCTCCTACGAACGTGAGCTCACCAAACTGCCTGGTAACGAACGCCTCATGATGGACCTGAGGCGTAATTTCACCATCCGCGAAAACATGTTTTTGTTTTTGCTCCAGAAGCGGGCCGAGGCCGGCATCTCCCGTGCGTCCACCTCCAGTGATGTGGTGGTGGTGAACCCGCCTGACCGTAAGGGTGGTCCCATAACACCAAAACCCCTTCAGAATTACGCCATTGCCACAGCCGCAGGTTTGCTGGTGCCTTTCCTTCTGTTCGTATTGCTTGAACTCCTGAACGATAAAATCCAGTCAAAGGAAGATATTGAGCTATACACAACCATTCCCGTAATTGGGGGCGTGGGGCATAAGCTCAGCGGGGAAAATAACCTGGTGGTATACAACCGGCCGAAATCTTCCCTGGCCGAAGCCTTTCGTGCCCTGCGTTCCAACCTGAACTATTTTACCCAGGGCAAGGACAAAAAGATCATCCTTATCACTTCATCCGTTAGCGGGGAGGGGAAGACCTTCACCACCATCAACCTGGCCACTGCTATGGCCTTTGCCCACAAGAAAGTAATCATCATCGGGGCTGATATGCGCAAGCCCCGTATTTATCCCGATTTTAAATTGAGCAATGAACTGGGTCTCAGTACGTACTTGTCTTCTATAGCCGAATTGAACCAGGTTATCCAGAAAACCGAGGTGGAAGACCTGGACATCATGACCAGCGGGCCCGTTCCCCCTAACCCCAGCGAACTGTTGATGCTGCCCCGGGCGAAAGCCATGCTGGATGAATTGTTAAAAACCTATGATTATATCCTGCTCGATACCCCGCCCTTGGGGCTGGTGAGCGATGCCTTTGCCCTGATGAATTATGCCGACCATACCATCTTCATGATAAGGCAGGATTACACCCCCCGGTATTTCCTGAAAGACCTCCAGGAGATGTACGAAAAGCGCGAACTGAAAAACATCTCCATCCTTTTTAACGATATCAAAAAAACCGGGCCGGGTTATGGATACGGTTACGGTTATGGCTATGGCTATGGCTATGGCTATGGATACGGGTACCAGGACAAAAAAGGAAAGGGTTCCGGTTATTATGAGGAGTAGTTCAGCGCCTGTCTGTGAGGGCTATTCCAATAAAAAACTTTAACTCTTGTCCTGAGCGGCATCGTAACGATATATGTATTATACCTGCACCCCATTAGCCAGCAAGGGATGTTAAGATTATAATGATGCAAAGCGAAGGACCTCCTTATAGTAAACCTTACAGGGGGATCCTTCGCTGCCAGAGCTCAATAATCTTAAGGACTGTCTTTAGCCCAGCCTTCAGTTGTCGTCAACATTTAGTGTAAAATTCCGCTCAGGATTGCGGTGATAATTTTATATGGTACACCAGTTGAGTAAATATTTTACTCATTTTCCGAGTAAAGATTTTACTCATTTGTTCTTAAGCATTACATTTGGGGGTGCTTGATACCTTAATTACTTCAAAAACAAGGATTAAGATGCTGCTGAAATTCTTCACCAACAGCGCATCGAGTGCTTATTTACGCGGACTGGCCGAAGAGTTTGGCGAGAGCACCAATGCCATACGCCATGAGCTGAACAATTTAAGCAAAGCCGGCTACCTGGTATCGCAGGAAGACGGGCGCACCATCTTATACCGGGCCAACACGAAACATCCTTTATATAATGAGGTGAAAAACCTGGTGCATAAATACCTGGGCATTGATAAAATTATTGACCATGTACTTTCGCGCTTGGGCGATCTGCAACTGGCCTTTATTGTGGGCGATTATGCCAAAGGCAAGGACAGTGGTACTATTGACCTGGTGCTGGTGGGCAACATTGATGAGGCCTACCTCCAGCGGATTTTGGAAAAAGCCAAAGACCTGTTGAATAGAAATATAGCATGCCGTGTGACAACAATGCATGAGTTTGAACTTAACCGGAATATGTACAACCATGCACTATTGATATGGGGAAATATGGAATAATGTATATTAATACAGCGTGGGCAGAATTGAAAATAATAAACCTGTATCTGGTATTATGAATAGATGTCAGGGCCTAGTTGGTTTTGAGATATGATTGATTTGAATAACCTAATGCATTAAGCAGTTGCGAATAATATGAATGATAATTTTATTGTATTTGGACAGCCTCTGATTGGCAGGGAAGAAATCGATGAAGTAATTGATTCCATGCAGAAGGGTTGGTTGGGAACGGGACCCAAAGTTGCTCAATTTGAAAAAGACTTCCTGGCTTATAAAGGTGCGCCCTATGCAGCAGCGGTCGGGTCGTGTACAGCTGGCTTGTTTTTATCGCTTAAAGCTTTAAACATTGGACCCGGGGACGAAGTAATTACCACGGCCATGACTTTTGTTGCTACGGTGAACTCCATTGTTCATACGGGAGCAACACCGGTGTTGGTTGATATTGACCCTATGAGTTGGAACATCGACCCGAATGAAATTGAACGCAAAATCACAAAGAAAACAAAAGCCATAATACCTGTACATTTTGCCGGAAGACCATGCGATATGGATGCCATTATGTACCTGGCCAGAAAGCACAATTTGTATGTGATAGAAGACTGTGCGCATGCTATTGAAACCGAATATAAAGGAAAGAAGGCTGGGACATTTGGTGATTTCGGAGTGTTTAGTTTTTATGCTACCAAGAATATAACCACCGGGGAAGGTGGTATGATCATCAGCAATGATGAGAAGAAAATTGACCGGATTAAGCGCCTCGCCTTGCATGGATTAAGCCGGGATGCCTGGAAGCGATTTTCCGATGAAGGCTACCAGCATTACTATGCCGAAGAGGCAGGCTATAAATTCAATATGATGGATTTACAGGCGGCCATTGGGATTCATCAATTGAAGAAAATTGAATCCTTTTATAGCCGGAGATTACATATCTGGCAGCTTTACCATGAAGCATTGGCAGCTTTACCCGTAACTGTACCGGCTGCATTTGAACCGGATACCCGGCATGCTTTGCATTTGTATACCATCGTACTTAATGAAGAAGCAAAGGTGACACGTGATGAGTTGTTGGTGAAATTTACAAAAAATGGAATAGGTGTTGGTGTACATTATTTATCCATACTCGAACATCCTTTCTACCGGGGAAAGTACAATATGCAAGAACTTGAACATGCAGTATCCTATGGCAGGAGAACAATCAGTTTACCCCTGTCACCCAAGTTAACCGAAGAAGATGTTAATCGAATAATAACGGTATGCAATCACCTCATAACTGGTTAATCTATCGGGTAATCCATTCGGAATTGTATCCTGCCTTCAGAACCTATGCCAAAGGTAAATTACTGGATATCGGTTGCGGTAAAAAACCCTATAAATCAGTGCTGATTGGTTTGGTGGATCAGCATGTAGGAGTAGATCACATCGACACATTACATAACTTGAACGATGTTGATATTATAGGTACGGCATATTCCATTCCAGTTGATTCCAATTTGTTTGATACGGTGATTTGTACGGATGTTATTGAGCACCTCGAAGAACCATCGGATGCAATTGCGGAAGCGCACCGGGTATTGAAACCCGGTGGAATTGCCATTTACACCACTCCCTTATTTTGGCATCTTCATGAGCAACCCCGCGACTTTTATCGATACACCAAATTTGGGTTGCAATACCTCTTTGAGAAAAACGGCTTTCAAATTGTTTCTATAATTCCATTAGGTGGCTTTTGGATTACCATCGGGCAGGAAACTTCGTATTACCTATGGGGTAAGCGTATGCGATTATTCGGTAAGCTAAATCCCGTGAATTTTCTGATTTACCTAACCGTCCATTTTGTTCAGGCAGTGAGTTATGTTCTGAATAAAATAGACCGGACCACCATATTTACAACCGAATACCTGGTTATTGCAAAGAAGTAATATGCACAACGCTTTTGAAAGGCCTATTATCATTCTTGGTTGTGAGCGCTCGGGAAGTACATGGCTGTTTAATATACTTGACTCCGACCCCAATACCGTCTCCATCATGGAGCCTTTTGCCGATTATGCAGGGTTATTCCCGGGGTTTCCGCATCGTTTTTTCTATATGGAGAAAGTTTCGGAACCTGTGCTTGACTGGGTGCAGGGAATCGTGGCTAATCTTATTCAAAGGAAATACGGCTTTCTTTATAGTCCCGGAAAACCATTATGGTTGAAGAAACTGGATGGAAATTATATACGCATTATAAATCAGGTACTGCGCGTAATGCATGCAGGGCGTTCCAATAAAATTGAACAATATCAACTGTTGAATTTGAACGAACTTGCGTTTAAGAAAAATGCATTAGGTGAGCATTGCCGAATTGTTATCAAGGAATTACGCCTTAATTATAAAGTGCACCTGGTAAAATCATTATTTCCTAATGGCATTGTGTTGGTTGCTATCCGTAACCCGGTTTTACAGATTGATTCGATTATAAAAAGATTTAACAAAGGTAACCTGGGTGAGTTAAAACGCAGCTTGCTGTTTTTCAAGGGATCACTGTTTGACCACCCCCGGTTTCAAAAATACCAGGATTTAATTGAAGACTTTGATAACCGTGACCTGGTTGAGCAATTAGCCATCTACTGGCTGATCAGTTATAATACATTAGTTGAGGACCTTGAAAATGCAGGAATTAAATATACCCTAGCTAGCAATGATTTACTGAGTTTGGAACCTGTTAATGAAATAAATCGAATACTACGATTTTGTGACATTGATCTTAGTAAGGAGACAAAGACTTACCTTGAGAGCTCTACTCAGGTACAAAGTCATTCCGATAATCCTATTAATACAAGCCGTGAAAGCAGGAAGTATTATTTAGAGTCCTTGAGAGGGATTGATTCCGTATTCGAAAACAGAGTAATGAAAGTATTAAAGGACAGAATGAATTCTGACATTCAGAATTCACTAGAAAACGTAACGTGAAGTTGAAATTTTAATAACAATGAATTTATTTTTTATCTAATATAAGGATCGACATTAATTTGAACATGAAGTAAGAGATAAATTCAATTAATATACATAATTGAAGAGGTAATAAAGATCTTGCAAAGATGAGTGAAATAAGAAGGGGTTTTCTGAGAGGGGTTTCATGGAGTTTTGGTAGTAATATTCTTTCTCAAGTACTTAATCTTATGGTTACCATAATCCTTGCCCGATTGCTTTCGCCTTCTGAATTTGGAATTGTAGGCATGGTTACTGTGTTTTCAGGATTTGCCAAATCGTTAATTGATTTTGGATTGGGAAATGCACTGATCTTTAAGGATGAGGTTACCGAGTTGGACCGGTCAACGGTTTTCTGGACTAATTTTGCCATCAGCCTGTTCATGACCACCTTATTTATCAGTCTGCCGGGTTCAATTGCAGTCTTTTATAAAAACGAGGAACTTCAGCTTATTACCCTTATCCTTTCATTTAACTTTCTTATCAGTGCCTTTTCTGTCGTTAATCATTCCATCATCCGGAAAAAGCTTGATTTTAAAACTGAATTTATAATCGGTTTATCCTCTTTAGTGATCTCCGGTTTAGTGGCCTTGCTACTTGCCTATGCTGGCTGGGGCTATTGGGCATTAGTGGCACAAATAATAGTTTCCTCCTTTTTGAACGCATTATTGGGTATTTATTTTATCCGGTGGTTACCCAAAATGATCTATTCGCTTGATGCATTAAAGCAATTAATGCGGTTCAGCTGGGGACTTGTTGGTAACAATACCCTTAACTACTGGGTTCGCAACATCGATAACCTGCTGATTGGAAAGTACGTGGGTACGGCTGAATTAGGGATATATTCCAAATCCTATTCGCTGTTAACCCTTCCTATGCGAAGTATATCAGATGTGGTCAGCAAGGTGTTGTTTCCGTCTTTTACCATGATTAAACAAAAGCCTGAAAAAATCCGGTCAATTTACTTTAAAGTATGCCAGGCCATTATGCTTATCGTAGCGCCATTAATGACTTTTCTATTTGTTGAGACCGATTATCTTATTGCGTTGGTCCTGGGCGATAAGTGGCTTTCCATGGTCCCTGTAGTAAAGGTATTTTGTGTGTTGTCAATTAATCAATCGATTGGCACCCTGATCTCCAATCTTTATATGGCCTTTAACAAAACAAGAGAAATGTTTTATGTGGGTACCTTTTTGCGGATTATGCTGATTACTGCTATTGTTATCGGTTTGCAGTGGGGTATTATGGGGGTTGCCATCAGCTATACCATTGCAGGTTATTTAAGCAGTTCCATCTATCATACCCATGTTGGTAAGATTGCCGGGTTTAAACTTCAGGATTTTATTAAAAATGTAGTGCCAATAGTATTAATGAATGTTGGCATCGGAATTTTGATTTTTTTGTTACGTCTATTCTTAGAGGATCAGGTTCTCCCGATTTACGTGTTAATTGCTTCTTCCGTATTCTATGTTGCTATTTATTATCTTTTATTGGAGAAATTCCGGCTTCCTGTTTACCTGGAGTTGAAATCACTGGTATTGAATTACAGTAATAAACCGCGATGATAAAAAAGTTTATTAAAAGACTGTACAAAAAATGGGCATCCCGTTTGCCGGATGAAGACCGGTTAACGTACTGGGAGAAACGCGCGAAGCAAATGGGCGACCTGGCAGTTTTGGATAGACGGCATAAAGAACATGAAATTGATGCCGTTACCGAATTCCAGGTGAACCAAATTTTGCCTTATCTGAAACGCGAAATACAAACCGATAACCACACCATTCTTGATTTTGGATGTGGCACAGGCCGGTTCATTCCATATCTTCAAAAGCTTACCCAGGGTCAGGTTATTGGTGTTGATCCGATCCAGTCACTTCTTGATCGCGCAACAAAATTGGACCGTGTTAAATACCATCTCTTACGGGATGGCAAGGTGCCGCTTGATTCAAATTCAATTGATCTTCTGTGGATAACCCTTGTATTAGGCGGAATACAAGACCAGCAGCTTCCCAGTACAGTACAAGAGCTTATGCGCGTGATGAAGAATAATGCCCTGATCTGCCTGGTTGAAAACACATCGAAGAAACCCAATGCGGCTCACTGGACATTCCGGAGAAAAGCATTTTACCAGAACTTATTTCCGAATACATTCCTGTTTCCAGTAAATGCGTATAACGATTTTGATGAAGAAATTACGGTTTTTGTTGGCAGGTTAGTAAAAACAGCAGAATCATAACATCGAACATTTTATGTTAAAAGTCCTCCATGCTTTCCACCGGTACATGCCCATATCAACCAACTGGGCCTACCGGCTGATTGAAGCAACACCGGAAATTGATCCGTATATTTTTGCACATTATTATGAAAAGACAAATTTTTACAAACCAGGTTGGAAATTCCTGGATTTTGGATCCATTCAACCGGCACTATATAATTCCTTTTCCTGGAACGGTATTGATTTTTTCTATAAGTCTGTCTTGCGAATTTTATTAAGAAAAACAAGGCAGCGTAACCTGCAATTGCTTAGGCAAAATATTGAGGGGTATAATATTGACATCGTTCATTCTCATTTTGCCAATTTGGGCTGTGAGATGATGGAGGTTCTGAAAGGCAAAAAAGTAAAACATTTTGTTTCGTATTACGGATTTGATTATGAACGCCTTCCGTTCACCCGTCCTGAATATGTTGAGAAATACAGGCAGCTTTTTGAAGAGGCCGATGGCTTTATCTGCGAAGGTACGCATGGAGCGCGCACGCTTGAAAAAATGGGTTGCCCGCCAAGCAAGATACATGTGGTGCGATTAGGAATACCGGTTGACCAGGTTCAATTTGTTAACCGGCACAAAAACCACAACTCGCTTAAGCTGATCCAGGTGGCCAGTATGACTGAAAAAAAGGGTCATTACTATACCATACGGGCATTTGCGGAAGCTGTAAAGACCTGCCCGGAAATGTCCTTAACCCTTATTGGTTCACCTAAAATGCCGGATGATGTGTCAATCCAAATTGATCTTCAAGAACAGATCAGGCTCCATCGGTTAGAGGCAAAAGTTAAGCTGATTGACCGAATCGATTATTCCTTCTTGCATCAAATGTTAGCTGAACATGATGTGTTTATACACCCCAGCTGCTATACAGCGAAGCGCGATTGCGAGGGCGGGGCACCGGTAGTTTTACTTGATGCCGAGGCCACAGGCATGCCGGTTATCAGCACCAGGCATTGCGATATACCCGATGAAGTTATTCACGGATGTACAGGATTGTTATCTGAGGAAAGGGATATTCAGTCCCTGGTAGAAAATATTAAACAATTTTACTTGATGAATAATGATGAATTCAATGAATATTCACAACGTGCACGTGAACATATTGATTTGAATTATAATATTCGTATGAGTGGTCATAGTTTATTAAATGTGTATAAGACTCTATTCAATTAGTTTGTGAGTATAGAAATATTAAATGTTTCGAAACATTCTGATTGAGTACTATTCGCTATGAATTTTGATGTTAAAGTTTCCATAATTCTCCCAACCCACAACCGCGCCCATCTTCTGCCTAGGGCAATAAATAGTGTGCTTAATCAAACCTATCCAAATTGGGAGTTGATAATTGTAGATGATGGATCAACTGATAATACAAAGTATATTATTGATAAATTTAATGACCGCAGGATAAAATATATTCAACTAAAATCAAATGTTGGAGCTCCTGAAGCAAGAAACATTGGGATGGTTCAGGCAAAAGGTGATTTCATCACTTTTCTTGATTCTGATGATGAATATTACAATAATAAAGTTGAAAAGCAACTTAAACTTTTCAGAGATTCTTCTATCCCTAATCTTGGTGTAGTTTCCTGTGGCAGACATGATTTTCGGAATAAAAAAAAATACTTTGAATGGACACCCACTTATAGAGGTAATATTTTGAAGCCTTTACTTAGTAAAAGAAAAATTGGGTCAGGTACACCTTTTTTAATGATTAAAAGGGTAATTGTTGATGAAGGTATTTTTTTTGACCCAGACATGCCAGCAGGTCAAGATTATGATTTTCTAGTTAGAGTTTGCTTAAAGTATAATTTTGATTTTGTTGAAGAATCATTAGTAAAGGTTCATCATCATTCAGGAGAAAGAGTTTACAATCATGAAAGAGCTATATTGGCTTTTGAATTGCAGTATAAAAAATATAGATATTTACTCCTGCAGGATAAATCTGTTCATGAAAGATTTATATTGAAACAATGTGATTTGTATTTTTCTTACTTGCAGAGAGATCGTGCACTTCAACTTCTTCAAACAGGGATTCCTTTTTTTACGATGCGTAAATATTTATGGTTTCTTTTTTTTAAGAATTTTAAGTCCTTGGAAAGCCTAAAATCACGAATATTAATCTCATTACTTCGTAAAATTTAGATAATAAGACGTAAAAATGAAGTTTCTAAAAAGAAGTCTAATTAAATTAGTTGCAAAGCTTGATGGTCCTATTTTTATCCATTTAGTTAATCTTTTGTATCAATTGAATGGATTAATTTGCAGGTTAAAAGTTGAGAATGGTAATTATTACATTGTTGAAGATGAAATTAAAATTCAATTAGCATCTAAGGTTAGGTATAGTCGATATCTAAAAGGAGTTAAGAATACCTTAGATTCCTTAGCAAAAAATTACTTTTTGGACAAAATCAAGTTTGAGCAACATAATGTTTTTGTAGACTGTGGAGCAAATGTTGGTGAACTTGGAATTTGGTTAAAGCAAAAATATCATGAGCTAATATACATTGGATTTGAACCATCTTCCTCGGAATTTAAGGCTTTGTCGCAGAACCTTTCAGGAAATAGTTTGTATAATTTAGCTTTATGGAGTAGTAACGAGTCTCTTAAATTTTATTTATCCATTGATACAGCTGATTCAAGTCTAATTCAGCCTTCTGATTATACAGATATTATTAGTATTTCAGCAGTAAGACTGGATACAGTTATTTCTAATGTTAATCGCATAAAAGTTCTAAAAGTAGAAGCAGAAGGTGCTGAACCAGAGGTTTTGGAAGGTGCATACTCACTGATTGATATATGTGATTATATAGTTGTCGATACTAGCCCAGAACGAGGAGTTAAAAAAGATGAGACGACTGTACATGTTATAGATTACATGTATCAACGTGGATTTAAATTATTGGAGATTTTACACAGACCTAGAATTATGTGTTTGTTTGTGAACGGTTCATTAAGTAAATGAGAGAAAAACCTTACATTGCTTTTCTTATAGATACACTTCAAACCGGTGGCGCAGAAAAGAGCATTTTGGCTATTGCATCTAAATTAAAACTTGTGCAGCCTGTTGTTTGTCATATCTATCAAAATGATGAATTAAAACATCACTTTAATAAAAGTGGTATCCGGGTAATTTCTTTAGATGTTAAAGGTCCTTATAGTTTTAAAGAAGCTTCAAATAAATTACATAGTGTTTTAAAACAAGAAAAGCCGGATCTTGTAGTAGCTACACTATTACGCTCCGAGTTAATTTCCAGATGGGTTTGCAAACGGATGAATATTCCTAATGTGGGCACATTTGTAAGCGATACTTATGCTCCAAATGCTTTACAAACAATGTCTTGGTTAATGTGTATAAAGGTGAGGTTCTTTTGGTTACTCAACGTACTAACAGCTCGCTGGTGTGTTGCTTTTTTGGCCAATTCCGAAAGTATTAAACAAAGTAATTGCAATGCGCTGTATGTATCACCTCATAAAGTAAAGGTTATTTATCGTGGAAGAACAACTGACAATTTCC
>JALOMY010000035.1 GCA_025455225.1 Cyclobacteriaceae bacterium
TACGACATCATCAATAAAGAATTCCAGATACAACCCGGCAGCACCATAACGTGGTACGGTGATCCGTACCAGGGAAATATGAAAATTGACGCCAGCTACAATCAACTGGCATCACTTGCTCCGATTATCAGTGATCAATCCCTGGCCAATGATCCCCAGATGAAACGCAAGTACCCGATCCAGGTATTGCTTAAACTGGAAGGCCTTATGCTTTCCCCCCAAATAAACTTTGATATTGTCGGAAAAGACCTGCCGAAATCCGTTGTGCTGGAAGGACGTCCACCGGTTGCCCTCGACCTGGAATTTATTGCCTTTAAAAATAAACTGGATGAACAGGAATTGAAGCGACAGGTGTTCAGTCTAATTGTGCTGCGCAGGTTTTCACCACCTGAATCGTTTAATACCAGTGGTTCGCTTGCCGGCAGTGTTAGTGAATTATTCTCCAACCAACTCAGCTATTGGCTAAGCCAGGTTGATGAAAACCTTGAAATTGATGTTGACCTGGGCAGCATGGATCAGGAGTCGTTTAACACATTTCAATTGCGGATGTCGTACACATTTATGAATGGTAGATTGCGTGTAACAAGGGACGGCACAATGGGTAATCAATCGCAATCAACCCCGGGAAGCGACCTGGCTGCTGCAATTGGCGACTGGACTGTTGATTATGTTCTTACTCCAGATGGTAAGTTTAAAGTCAAAATGTATAGCCGCGCCAATGTAAACCCAACCCTAAATACGGTTAACACTCAAAGTACCATGACTACCGGGGTAAGTCTGATGCATACCCAAAGTTTTAATGCCTTTAAAGATCTGCTGCGATCGAGCCGGGAAAAGAACAAAAAGTCAACATCCGAAGAAGACGAACAAAACGAAGAAGGAATCAAAGAAGAAAACGATGAGGGTAATTAGTATAGTTTCCTCCATACTCCTTATTACTTCGATTCAGGTTCATGCACAATACGCAGACACTTCCTCAATCGATAAAAAGAAGTTTCGTTCCCTGATGATTACAGCAGGTGCCGTTTACTCAATTTCCATAGTTGGTATGTACGAGTTGTGGTATAAAGATTCTGAAAAAACATCGTTTCACTTTTTTAACGACAGCAAAGGCTGGAAGCAAGTCGATAAACTTGGGCACTTTTACTCTACGTTTTACCTGAGTTACGGTTCATCGAAAGGTCTGCAATGGACAGGCATGTCCAAAGCAAAATCTAATCTATGGGGTTCTCTGGCCGGCTTTGCCATTATGTTACCAATTGAAATAATGGATGGCTTCGTGGTTGATTACGGTGCTTCTGCCTATGACCTGGCGGCCAATGCACTTGGATCCGGTTTCTATCTGGGGCAATCCAGATTGTGGAATGAAATCCGGATACAGCCCAAGTTTTCTTTTCAACGTACAGAATTCCCAGCCCTGCGCGAAGATGATGTATTGGGGGATGGTTTTGTTAGTGAACTATTAAAGGATTATAACGGTCAAACGTACTGGTTGTCATTTCATATGGACCGGTTCATCCGTTTTCCAAAATGGTTAAATCTGGCGGTTGGATACGGGGCCAACGGTATGGTATATGCTGAAGACGACAAGAATGAAGCGGCCGGATATCATGCCTATCGTCAATATTACCTCGGCCTCGACCTTGATCTATCTCACCTTAAAACGCGCTCAAAAGCCCTTAATACGCTGCTGTTCGTAGTTGGCATGGTGAAACTTCCTGCTCCTGCCGTTCAGTTTTCAGAGAAAGGAACAAGCTTCAATTTCTTCCAGTTTTAGTCAAATTTTACAATCCGGTTGTTCTAAATTCAGTACGTTTTTCTAATTTCATAACCTTAAACCTAATGCCTATGAATATTTCTACCGTTTTACAGCAATATGCAGATCAGATTGGAGGCACATTTACCAGTTATGATCATGAGAAATGCATTGTGGTGGTTCCCTTGAAAGATAACCGCTTTCAAACAGTTTTGGCGGTAAACGAAAAGAGCAAGGTTTCCGGCAAACCCAGATTATATTTTTCTTCTAAAGTGAGTGAGCTGAGTGATGCGATCAATCCGAAAGACCTGTTGATACAAAATGGCAATTTTGATTACAGCAAATTCATCATTGAGGATGGACAATTAAAAGTGGAAGCTTCCTGCTTATCCGATTCAGTAACAGAAGAAGAGATCCGGTTTATGATCCAGGAAGTGGCCCAGCTTGCCGATCAGTTTGAGCTTCGGTTCACCGGTAAGGATGTATTCTGATCAAACTCTTTTCTTACTGAATTCGTTACCTTTACGCGTACAAACTATCTTATCGCCCCGACTTGTCGGGGAGGAAAGTCCGGGCAACTTCAGGTATCGTACCCTGAGAACATCAGGGGATTTTCCAGTCAAACGGAAAAGCCAGACAGTGCCACAGAAAATAAGTAGCCCAAATCCCGGTAGCTATCGGGAAGGTGATAGTGAAAAGGTGGAGTAAGAGCCCACCGCCCCAATGGCAACAACGGGGGCACGGCAAACCTTACGAGTTGAAAGATCAAATAGGCCCCGATGTTGGATTACCTGATCCACGTCCGCTAACACCGGACAATCGGGGTGGGTAGATCGATTGATCCCGAACTGATCGGGACCAGATAAATGATAAGAGCCCCGACTTGTCGGGGAAACAGAACCCGGCTTACCGGTTTGTATTTAAAAACCTTCTGCGTTTTAATGCGTGGAAGGTTTTTATTTTATTTAGGATTCTAAATAGAAGATATGGGACGAATACTTGTTGTTGATGATATGGCCGCCATCCGTACTTCGCTGCGCGAAATACTGGAAGATGAATCACACGAAGTGGAGGAGGCGAAGGATGGAGAAGAAGCATTGAAAAAGCTGGAACAAAATCATTTTGACGTAGCTTTCTGCGATATTAAAATGCCCAAAATTGATGGTATCGAATTGCTGGAACGTGTAAAGAAAGCCGGCATTCAGACCGCCTTTATCATGATCTCGGCTCATGGCACAAAAGAAACAGCGCTGGAAAGCATTAAACGGGGAGCCTATTTCTTTATTCAGAAACCCTTTGATAGCATTGAAACCATTCTTATTCACTTACGAAATGTACTGGAGCGCAACTCCCTTAAAGAAGAAAACCGATCGCTGAAAAAGAAAATCACCAGGAACTCATCCATCATTGGTCAGTCTGCAGCAATTGAACATGTCAGGCAAATGATCGAGAAGGTAGCCCCTACGGATGCACGGGTGTTAATTACCGGATCAAATGGAAGCGGTAAGGAACTGGTGGCACGCCAGCTGCATGAACAAAGCAAACGGGCCGATCATCAAATGGTTGAAGTTAATTGTGCCGCCATTCCCTCTGAGCTTATTGAAAGTGAATTATTTGGTCATGAAAAAGGATCATTTACCTCCGCCATCAAACAACGTATTGGGAAATTTGAGCAAGCCGAAGGAGGCACCTTATTTCTTGATGAAATCGGTGATATGAGTCTTTCTGCCCAGGCTAAAGTTTTAAGGGCTTTGCAGGAAAACAAAATTACCCGGGTTGGCGGTGAAAAGGAAATAAATGTAAATCCGCGCGTCATTGCAGCAACCAATAAAGATTTGAAGAGAGAAATTGCTGAAAACCGTTTCCGGGAAGACTTGTACCATCGATTAAGTGTTATCGTTATCCGGGTTCCGTCCTTGAATGAACGGATTGAGGATATTCCTTTGCTGGTGGATAAATTCCTTCAGGACACAGCGGAAGAACAAGGAACCCGGAAAAAGAAAATCAGTGAAAAAGCTCTTCAGGCTTTACAAAAACACAACTGGACCGGTAATATTCGTGAATTACGGAACGTTGTTGAGCGGCTGGTGATAATGTCTGCCGAAGAAATTACAGCAGAAGACGTAGAGAAATACCTATAGGCAATCAGATTTTCCTTTCTGAAGACGGCTTTTCAACTGGCACATCTTTCTTTGAATAGGTAGGGCACGTATACTGGCTGCATGCCGAAATGAAACCAGCTAAAAGTAAAAAAATGATCAGTTTTTTCATGTTAACGCCATTATTGACTTATCAAAAATAGGATTCTTTACCAAGAAAACAAACCGGCTTGTCCCCCAAATCCCTTCATTAAAAGGTTCAATAATCAATCGACCATCAGGTTACAGCCCCGGATATCGCTGTTATCCAGTCTTCCCTGCACTTCAAATGTGCCATCATGGTGTACCAAACCAGCATCTTCTGTCTCAATAAAGGCAATGGTATTATAGTTTGCCAGGTCAATCACATTAATGCCTCCGCTTTTTTCCGGAGGTAAAATTGTAAACGGATCACCGACTTCACGTGCATGAATGCGCATCCACGGAGAACATGTAAACGTTTGATTTCCAGTAGAATAAGCTTGAGAAAACAACTCCGTCATGCCATATTCGGAATGTATTGACTGTACACCGAAAGCTTCTTTCAGGAAGTCATGAAGCTCAGTTCGGATAAGTTCTTTTCGCCTTCCCTTCATTCCCCCGGTTTCAAAAATGAGGCAATCGCTCAGGTCTGGATGAAGCTGATCGGCCAGATCGAGTAACGCAAAGCTGACCCCCCATACAATTATTTTTTTCTTTTGCTGATTCGCCCGTGCTTGTTGTATATCTGAAAGCATCTTTTCCCGGTTGTACATGTAAAACCCTGAATAAGCCGATTGACTTGACTTTATGAAATAATCCATCATAGCAACCAGGGAAGAGCGCTCCCTTTCCAGGTATGAGGGAAGCAATGCGAAAAAGTGATAATCCGTAACAGGCCCGAAAAAGAATTCAAAACAACGCTGGGTGTGTTTCAGGTAAAAGCCGGAGTCCATTACCCAATGGCGGCTTGGTGCGGACCCTGTAGTCGTACTGCTCAGAAAATAAGTTTGTTCTTTCCAGTTACCGGTCTTGATCGATTGTGTTTTAAAAAAGGAAATGGGAAGGAATGGAATCTGGTCTAGTGTGCGGACATCAGTCGGAAGGATGTTCAATTCGCTTAGGTAATTTTTATATACTGGGTTTTCACCGGCTTGAAATTGAAACAGTTTAAGCGCAATATCTTCGAAATTGGTATCGTTAACCGTATATAAAAGGGATTCAAAACTTTTATCGTTACCCAAGCGTTACGTATCTTGTCGGAGATCAAAAATAAAGCATGAAGGGCATTAAAGGTTTGATTTTGTTCGGTTTTTTGGCATTTCTCAGTTCCTGCTTTGAGCCGCCCGAATATGAAAATTCACCCGTAGCTACCTTTAATTCCATTGAATTCAAAGTAACACCTGAACTGGCCGATGCCGACTCACTTATTATCTATGTAGACTTTCGTGATGGTGACGGAGATATGGGCCTTGATGATTCTTACCGCAGTGATCCCTATCATGAACGCAATTTCTTCTACGAAGACCTGGGAAGTGAGAATAACATAAAAGCTGTAGGGACAATATTACAAGCCGTTAACCGGCCACCCTACCCAACTACCATACCCATGATTGTTACCCCGCCAACGGGGAAACTGGTAACGAATCGTACCCGAAACAAACCTGGTTTTGAGACCTTACCTCCTTTTTCTTCAGCTACCGTGGATTGCCAGGATTACACAATCCAATATCTTCTGATTGCACCGGCTGCTAAAAATTCCATAGATGAAACATATGCCATTGTTGATACTTTACGTGACCAGTCGCAAAATGAATATTACCTCTTGAATGATACCACGTATTTTGAAACTAACCTGAATCATTACAATATTCTGGTGCGGTTCTTCGAAAGTAATGGAGGGCCTTATACCGAATTCAGCTGGGAAGAAGAATTATGTTCAACCTTTAACGGACGATACCCTATCCTAACAGATAAAACAAACACCCCGCTGGAAGGAACAATACGGTATTCCATGGTTTCTGCAGGTTTCATCCCGTTGTTCAGTATCAAAAACCTGAAACTGGAAGTTACTGTTAAAGACAGGGCATTCAATCAATCCACTTTCACAACCCCTGAGTTCACCCTTGATAAAATACGGGTGAACTGATCGTTCTTCTTTAATCTGGAAATGCATCGGGGTTCGAATCTCGCATCAAAGCATAAATCCGATCGTAAACCTCTTCAGGATTGGGTTTGGAAAAATAATCACCGTCAGAACCATAAGCAGGACGGTGTTCTTTTGATGTAATGGTTAAAGGTTTGGCATCAAGGTAATAGTAGCCGTTCTGTTCTTCCAGTACCTTTTGCATCATAAAAGCCGATGCGCCCCCCGGAACATCTTCATCTGCAAATACAACCCGGTTAGTCTTCTTGATGGATTCAACAATGGAATGATGTATATCAAACGGCAACAAGGTCTGTACATCAATTACTTCACACGAAATACCTGCTTTCTCCAATTGCTCTGCTGCTTCCATAACGATTCTGCACATGGATCCATAGGTAATGACGGTAACATCGGAACCTTCTCGCAGGATTTCAGGAATTCCCAGGGGAACGGTGTATTCCCCAATATTTTGAGGTAACAATTCTTTTAACCGATAACCATTCAGGCATTCGATGATGATAGCCGGGTCATCGGATTGAAGCATGGTATTATAGAATCCGGCAGCCTGTGTCATATTGCGCGGCACCAACAGGTAAATTCCGCGAAGGCTGTTTAATATCATTCCGATGGGTGAACCGGCATGCCACACTCCTTCCAGCCTGTGACCCCGCGTTCGAACAATAAGCGGAGCTTTTTGTCCCCCTTTGGTACGGTATTGCAAGCAAGCCAGGTCATCGGACAAGGTGGCCAGTGCATAAATGAAATAATCGAGATACTGAATTTCTGCAATTGGCCGAAGACCACGCAAGGCAGCACCAACTCCCTGCCCGATAATAGTGCATTCGCGAATACCGGTGTCGGTTACCCGCAAGGCTCCGTATTTCTCCTGCAACCCGGCAAAGCCCTGGTTCACATCGCCAATTTTTCCCACGTCTTCGCCAAAGGCAAACACCTTGGGATCACGCTTCAGGGCGTAATTGAAAAACGCCTGTAACACTTCCCTACCATCAACAAGAGACGCATCGTCACGATAAACAGGTTTTACTTCTGAGACCTTTAATGCAGAATGATCCGACAGGCTGTATAAATGTGAACTATACCGATCATCGGCATCCGCTTGAACCTGGTCAATCCATTGCTTCAATTCTTCTTTCGCACTGCTGGATTTTCCATGCAACAGGTACCAGGCTTTTTTAGCTGCCTTTACCGACTCCAATCGTGTAGGATTGATGGTCTTTACCAGTTCATTTTTTATATCCTCTATACCTTCAACCTGGGCCAGCTTATTTAATATGCCTACCAGGTTCTGCTGATCGCGTTGAATATCGGCTGTATATTCCTTCCAGGCTCTTTCTTTGGCTTTCCTGGTGTTCTCCTTTGCTTCTTTTTCAATGATATCGATCTCTTCCGGAAGCACCAGTACTTCTTCTTCAATCCATTGGCGCATCTTCCGGATGCAATCATTCTCGGTCTCCCAGGCCAATCGGTCTTTGGACTTATACCGTTCATGAGAACCGGAAGTAGAGTGACCCTGGGGTTGGGTCATTTCCACTACATGCACCAACACGGGTACATGCTCTTTACGGCAAATCATTTCAGCCTTTTCGTAGGCAGCTATCAATCCCGGATAATCCCAACCCTTTACTACTATAATTTCAAATCCTTTACTCTGTTCATCACGGGCAAATCCGGCTAACGCTTTGGAAATGGAAAGTTTGGTTGTGTGATACTCCTGGGGAACCGAGATTCCATAGTGATCATCCCAAACCGAAATCAACATGGGCACTTGCAATACACCGGCTGCATTGATGGCCTCGAAGAACATGCCTTCAGAGGTTGATGCGTTGCCAATTGTACCGAAAGCAATTTCATTTCCACGGTCAGAAAGTTCAGTGAAGGCATGTAACTCCGGGTTATTCCGAAAAAGCTTGGAAGCATAGGCCAGCCCCAGCAAGCGGGGCATCTGACCGGCCGTAGGTGAAATATCAGCGCTGCTGTTTTTAAGATCGGACAGGTTTTTTAAATGCCCCTGGTCGTCCAGCATTCGGGTGGCGAAATGTCCGTTCATCAGACGTCCTGCCGAAGCCGGTTCCGCATGTACATCGGTGTGGGCATAGAGTTGGGCAAAGTATTGCTGTATGGTTAGTTCGCCAATGGCAAACATAAACGTTTGATCGCGGTAATAACCCGAGCGCCAATCGCCCTTCCGAAACACTTTGGACATGGCAATCTGGGCCACTTCTTTCCCGTCACCGAAAATGCCAAACTTGGCCTTACCCATGAAAACTTCTTTTCTTCCCAGCAAGCTTGCCTCACGACTTTCACAAGCCAGCCTGTAATCGGCCAGTATTTCTTTCACCCGCGCCTGGGAATATTTCACTTTCGATTCTTTGACCGTGCTCACGTGATTTTGGGTATGCGTAAAAGATGGTCAAAAATAGCCAATCAGCCCGCAAATGACAATTGACAATTGATATTTGAAAGCTATCTTTGCAGCCTGCTAAAACGATTGAATTATGATTATCGGTGTTCCCAAAGAAGTTAAAAACAATGAAAATCGGGTAGCACTTACCCCGGCTGGCACTCAGGAATTGGTAAAGCGAGGGCATACCGTATACGTGCAGGTTTCGGCCGGTACCGGCAGCGGTTTTTCGGATGATGATTATAGTAAAGCGGGTGCTAAAATGATTCAGGAGGCAGCTGAAGTATACCAGTTGGCTGAAATGATCATTAAGGTAAAAGAACCCATTGAACAGGAATATAAACTGATTAAGAAAGAGCAATTAGTCTTTACGTATTTCCACTTTGCCTCATACGAACCACTCACCAAAGCCATGATTGACAGTGGCGCGGTATGTCTTGCCTATGAAACAGTAGAACGCGTGGACGGCAGCCTTCCTTTATTGATCCCGATGTCGGAAGTTGCAGGCAGAATGGCAATCCAGGAAGGTGCCAAATACCTGGAGAAACCCTTAAAGGGACGTGGTATTTTGCTGGGAGGAGTTCCGGGCGTTATGCCGGCTAAGGTCTTAATCTTGGGTGGCGGTGTAGTAGGTACGAATTCAGCCAAAATTGCTGCCGGTATGGGTGCAGATGTAACCATTGCCGATGTTAACCTTAACCGTTTGCGTTACCTCGATGATGTAATGCCTAAAAATGTTCACACCATCGTATCCAATGAATATACACTCCGTGAGATGGTGAAAGATCATGATCTGATTATTGGTGCCGTTCTGATTCCCGGTGCAAAAGCACCTAAACTGGTTACCCGTGATATGCTGAAGACCATGCGTCCGGGTACAGTATTGGTTGACGTAGCTGTAGATCAGGGTGGATGTATTGAAACCTGCACCCCTACCACACACG
The DNA here is from genome assembly GCA_025455225.1 of Cyclobacteriaceae bacterium. Lineage (GTDB taxonomy): Bacteria > Bacteroidota > Bacteroidia > Cytophagales > Cyclobacteriaceae > UBA2336. The sequence continues at coordinate 9,389 of JALOMY010000035.1, forward strand.
AAAACCCGACTTACATCATTGATGACGTAGTTCATTATTGTGTAGCCAATATGCCGGGTGCAGTACCGTATACTTCTACATTGGCCCTTACGAATGCAACTTTGCCTTACGCCATACGGTTGGCCAACATGGGTTGGAAGAGAGCTTGTCAGGAAAGCACGGAACTGCGAAATGGTTTAAATGTAATGTTCGGTGAAGTCGTGTACAAAGGTGTAGCTGAAGCTTTTAATCTCTCTTACACAGACGTAAAGAAATTCCTGTAATTATTCACCCGGGTATTGAGGCATCTCACAAACAGGAAGACCCGGTTGTTGTGCATTAAAACAGTACATCACTAATCCGTTGGTCACCACCAGGTAAGATGCATTTAACGTTTGGTTATACACCGATATTTGACGGGCAGTCTGATCATTGAGTTTTACTTCCGGGGCTTTACACTCCACTACCATCCACGGATTTCCGCTGCGATTAAAAACAACAACATCCGATCGCTTGGATAGAGTGTTGTACACAAGCGAATACTCTACCCGAATCAAGGACTTTGGATACATCAAGTGATTAACCAGGTATTCAATTACATGTTGCCTGACCCACTCTTCTGGTGTGAGTACAACGTACTTTTTTCGAATGCCGTCAAAAATCCATACTTTTCCACGAGTATGTTTAATCTTATAATCAAAGGAAGGCAGGTTTAGATTAACCATGTGTAAAAATAGAAAGTTATGAAGACCAAACAGGAAATCGTAGAGAACTGGCTCCCCCGATATACCGGCCAACCACTCGATAAATTCGGGCAATATATTCTGCTTACCAACTTTGATAACTATGTAAAAATGTTTGCCGAATGGCATGGTGTTCCCGTTAACGGCATTGACCGCCCCATGCGCAATGCAACAGCCGAAGGAATTACCATCATAAACTTCGGTATGGGAAGCCCGAATGCAGCGACCATTATGGATTGCCTAAGCGCCATCAAACCCAAGGGTGCACTTTTCCTGGGAAAGTGTGGTGGTCTTAAGAACAAAAACGATATTGGTGATCTGATACTTCCCATTGCGGCCATACGTGGTGAGGGTACATCAATCGATTACTTTCCACCGGAAGTTCCTGCACTTCCTGCGTTCGCTCTGCAGAAGGCAATTTCAACTACGATTCGTGATTATAACCAGGATTACTGGACCGGCACGGTTTATACCACGAACCGAAGGGTATGGGAATGGGACGAAGACTTTAAAATCTATCTGAGGAAGATACGGGCGCAGGCTATCGATATGGAAACAGCAACCATCTTTACCACAGCCTTCTATAATAAAATTCCTGCCGGTGCTTTATTACTGGTTTCTGATCAGCCCATGGTTCCCGAAGGCGTAAAGACCGAAGTCAGCGACAGCCTCGTCACACGAAATTATGTAGACCTGCATTTAAAGATCGGTATCGACTCGCTGAAACAATTGATCAATAACGGTATAACCGTGAAGCATCTAAGGTATTAAACCTTCTGGCAAGAATCATTTTATACTGGTTTTGCAACATCACGGGACTTGATCCGGCTCAGCATCACCAGGCCAATAATAAAAAATACAGCCAATGCCAGGGCGCTGTTACGCATGCTGTCCGTTAATTGGTTAATCAGTCCGAACGAAAATGTACCCAGTACGATCGAGAGGTTATAGGTAACATCGAAGAAGCTGAAATACGAAGCATGATCGATCGTATCTTCGGGAATCAATTTGGAATAGGTAGACCGGGAAATGGATTGAATGCCTCCCATAACCATACCTACAATGGCGGCCAGCAGGTAAAATTGGATTTCAGTGGTAATGGCGTATGCCACCAAACAAACTGAAATCCAGATCAGGATCATGATGGAAAGTGCATTCTTATTGCCTCTTCGTTGAGACACACGCGCAAATAACCACGCACCAGCTGATGCAACCAATTGAATTAACAAGATCGTGGCTATCAAGCGTGTGGAGTCGAGATGTAAAACATCCGTACCAAACAAGGTAGCTAGGTACATAACCGTTTGCACACCCATGTTGTAAAAGAAGAACGATAACAAAAATGTTCGCAGGTCGGGAGTTTGTTTCAGGTTACGCCACACTTTAAGCACTTCCTGGTATCCTTTAGTCCATATCTGGTTCGATACTTTTCGATTGTAGGGATTCTCGGGCAAAACCGAAAACGGGATCATCGAAAAACCAATCCACCACAACCCTACCAGCAAAAACGTAAACCTAGTAGCCGCACCTTCATCGGTAAATCCAAATGATGAATAATTCATAATGATCAGCATGCACAATACCATCAGGATTACGCTGCCGTAGTAGCCCATGGAAAATCCCCTGGCGCTAACCTGGTCGTACCGGTCTTCTGATGCAATTTCAGGCAGGAAGGCATTATAAAACACCAGGCTTCCGGAAAAGCCAATGCTGGCCATTACCGAACAAAAGATGCCCCATTCCAGGGTTGATAAACTATCAAAGAAATATAAACCCATACAGGATAAACTTCCCATTACAACAAAGACCTTCATGAAGAGCTTTTTCTTCCCGGTATAATCCGCAACGCCTGATAACAGCGGAAGCATGGCGGCAACAACTAAAAATGAGAAGGAAAGCGCATAGGAATACAAAACCGAATTCTCCAACTCCATTCCAAAATAGGTAATGGTGTCATCTCCCTCATTAACCGCTACGGCTTTATAGTATACCGGGAAAATGGCGGCTGTGATTACAAGGGAATACACCGAATTAGCCCAATCATACATGCACCAGGCACGAATCGTTTTGGGATCGTTTAACGGGATGGTCATGGGTACAACACTACAAGGTAACAAAAAACCCCGTCCTTAATGGGTACGGGGTTCTTGCTGAAATGAAAAAACAACTTAGTCGGTGCGTCTTTGCAACGTAGAATATAACACTAATCGTGCATTGGCTTTACGCAGTTCGGTCTCCACATCGGCAATTATACCGCGTTTAGCATCGCTGTCAACTTTAAGCGAAACCGTCATCTGATCACGTTCAAATTCCTGAAGTTTGGCCTTTTCGGAATTAACCCACTGAATCACATCTTTGGGTTCAATGAACACATCATTCACCTGAATTTTAGGTTCCTTACCCCACTGTTCAGTTTTCTTGGGTTCTCCAATGTACAAGTATGCAACCAGCGATTTGCGCGCGAGTTTCTTAAGCATGGTAGCCTCCGGAAGCTGTTGCTTTACGTTGATGGAGGTTTCACGCATCTGCGTTGTAACCATGAAAAAGAACAGGAGCATGAACACCACATCAGGCATAGATGACGTAGGTATTTCCTGCTTTACCTTGGCTTTTTTTCTGAATTTTGACATAATTACTTTCCTCCTGCTTTAGTAGGTTCTGCGATGGATAACGCCATAGGGATTTCAACCGTTCCATCTGGTCTCTTTTTACGACCCAAGTCGTACAGCTCCCTGTTTTGCGGATCAGCTAAGTCCGAAGAGAGCTCCAACCACTTCCTGACGGAAACCCCGGCATTATCGGCATAGATCTGGTAATAAGCAGACTGAACCGCATCCAAAATTTCAATAAACTTTTTATGGCTTGTTCCGCGGTCGGTTTTGTACGACACGATCGCCTTTTCAGGATTGTCGGATGAATTCGGGTCTGCACCGTAATTCAGTACAAACTTTTTGATCATATCGGTTAGTTCAGCGGGTGAACCAGTAAACGGATTTCCCTCAACCAATACATTATCAAATGAGTTAACCTGAATTTTAAACAAGTTCCGCTCCTGGATTTTAACATCCATGTCGGGCGGCATGGCTTCGGGTGGAGGTGGAAGCTGAATACTCAGCCCCCGGTCGTTCGCAATAGTTGTGGTAACCAAAAAGAATACCAGCAACAGGAACGCAATGTCCGCCATGGAAGCACTCGGAATATCGGGTGTAGGTCTTGGCATTACTTCAATGCTTTACTTATTTCGGAATAAATCAATCCAATTATGGCTACAGCAAAAACGAGGTAGAACATGGTTAAAC